>SHYW01000014.1 GCA_009692615.1 Deltaproteobacteria bacterium
ATAAAGCCGTCGTATCTTGCCCAATATTTCCATGGTGATCACCCTTTTTATCTCCTGCCTAGAAATTAGGCAGGACAAGTAGAACACCTGGGTCAATTTTGGATCGGCATCACACCTTAAAGTGGGTCAGTTTTCGGTCAGCGGCAACAGCGCCGAGGACACAAAGCAACTCTCGGGCGCATTTCAGAAAAAATATCCCTTCATTCAGGTCGAGACTTATCGCTCCAGCACTGAAGCGGTCGCTAACAAGATTCTGACGGAAACACGGGCCGGCAGATATCTTTATGACATCGTAAACAATGGTGCTTTTGAAATATGGCCGCTTTACAAACGAGGTCTATTGGGCAAATACATCTCACCCGAAAGAAAACCTTATCCTCCTTCTGCGCAGGACCCAGAGGGCCAGTGGAATGATCTTTATGACAGTCATTACGTCATCGGTTATCAAACAAAGATGGTTTCTGCCAAGGAGGCGCCCAAAGATTGGGAAGATTTGCTTAACCCCAAGTGGAAGGGCAATATCGCGTTGGATACAGAAGACCATGAGTGGTACATGGCCATGCTAGCATCTATGGGAGAAGAAAAAGGGAAGGCGTTTATGAAGCACCTTGCCAAGCAAGATCCGCAGTGGCGCAAGGGTCACACTCTTATCGCCCAACAAATGGCAGCAGGAGAGTTCCCGCTGGCCTTAATTTACGCTCACCGAGCAGAAAAGATGAAGGCTCAAGGCGCTCCCATTGATTGGGCGGATACATCCAATCCAATTGTGACCGGCATGCGACTTGTGTCTATGGGAGTCCGTCCTCCAAATCCCAATGCGGCGAAGCTCATGTTTGATTTCGTGATCTCCAAGGAGGGGCAATCTGTAATTCGGTCGTTTTATAGAATTCCCGCTCATCCTGAAGTGGAACCTTTGACCCCGAAACTTGATCCGAAAAGATTGAAACTCTTTCGGGCTGCGCCGAATTTAGCCGAAAATTCTGACCGACACATACGCGAATTTCGCGAGATATTCGGTCTGAAATAGACGAGTTTGAGGCGCATTTGCTATTAGTCAGCTGGTTGATTGAGTTTGCGATGGCGTTCCAACACAAGCCACCGGATACTTCCTGAAAATGCAGCAAAACAATTTTGCTGAGTAAGACGGGACCACTCGATTGACATTTCGCTTGCTTCGCTAGGTCCTTAAAGCACCTGCCTTTCATCAGTTTTTGTTACGCTTTCCGGAATAGTGGTATTACTTCCGCGCCAGCTTTCAGCCCATCCAAATAATCCGCCCAAGCCTGCATCATCTTGCGTCGCTCCGGCAGATGCTCAGCGAAATTGTACGCGGCGCTGACAGCGTTGCGTTCCGCGTGGGCGAGCTGGCGCTCGATCGCTTGATGGTTCCAGCCTTGTTCATGGAGCAGCGTCGAAGCCATACTGCGGAAACCGTGGCCGGTCATCTCTTCTTTCGGATAACCCATCCGACGCAGCGCAGCCAGCACAGCGTTTTCGCTCATGGGCCGCTCACGCGTTCGCGCGCTGGGGAAAACGTAGCACGGAGCGTTTGGCCTGGAGGCCATTGGGCGGTTCGTCAGCGGTTCAAGCTCGCGCAGGATCTCAACGGCCTGGTGCGACAACGGAACGATGTGCTGCTCGCGCATTTTCATCCGCTCGCCTGGGATGCGCCATTCAGACTTTTCAAGATCGATCTCCGGCCATTGCCCTTTACGCAGTTCGCCCGGCCGGACGAACACCAGCGGCGCAAGCCTCAGCGCGCATTTCGTCGCAAAGTAACCTTCGTAGGCATCTATCGCGCGGAGCAAAGCGCCGATACGCTTCGGTTCGATGATGGAGGCGTGGTGCTTTTCTTTCGGTGGTGGGAGGGCGCCGCGTAGATCGCCCGTCGGGTCGCGCTCGGCCCGGCCCGTCGCTACTGCGTAGCGGAAAACCTGCCCGCAGTTCTGCATCGCCCGGTGCGCCGTTTCCTGCGCGCCTCGGCTCTCGATCCGGCGCAGCACTGACAGAAGTTCGGGCGCTTTGATTTCCGCAATGGCCCGCTTGCCTAGCCACGGAAACAGGTCTTTTTCGAGCCGTCGTAAAATACGGTCGCCGTGACTCGCTACCCATCCCGGTGAAAACTTCGCGTGCCACTCCCGCGCGATGGCCTCGAAACTTTCCGCGCCGGCCTGCGCCTGCTTTTCCGCTTTGCGCGCCGCACCCGGATCGACGCCAGCGGCGAGCTGCTGTCGGGCTGTATCCCGCCTTTCCCGTGCCGATTTCAGACTCACGTCTGGATAGACGCCGAAGGAAAGTCCCTTCGCCTTACCACCGAAGCGGTACTTCCAGCGCCACCATTTGCCGCCAGCGGGGCCGACTAGCAGATGTAGACCACCGCCGTCGAACAACTTGAATGGTTTTGCCTGGGGCTTTGCGGAGCGAATAGCGGTATCTGTCAACGGCATGTGGGGGTAACTCACTTTCCAGATCTACCAGTTACCCCCAAAGTTACCCCCACTATGGGGGTAACTGTAATTGGACGGCATGGGACCATGCCGGACACTATATCAGCGTATTTACTGTGATTACAACTACTTTGTGGGCTTTTTAGGACCAGGCTGGAAAGGTAAATGGTGGAGGCGGGGGGAATTGAACCCCCGTCCGAAGGTTTTCCGTCAAGTATGACTACATGCTTAGCCGTTGTTTTGATTTCGCGCCGCGAGCCCCCAGCGGCTGGGTCTCGCGAAACTATCCGGTTTAGATCTCAGCCTCATCCCCTCCGGCAGGAGAATCGGCCCATCCCACTGAATGACATCTTATCCGATCCCGCGGGAGAAAACCGGTAAGACGCTAGCGGCACTTAAGCAGCTAGTTGGTATTCAAAATTATCTGCGTTTAAATTGCAGTCTGTTTGTTTAACGGGATAACAGAACCCCGGCATGCCACCTTGTCTTCCCGCCCTCGTCGATCCCATATCGCCCCCTTGAAAGCCAGTCTAGCGTTTTGGCTCTGGAGTTTCTAGTCGGCGCTGGCAATGCGAATAATTGGACGGCAATCTCAGCGTCTGGACCGCAGCGACCGTTCGACTTCCCGTGCGGCGTCTTTGCGCTTGAGGGTTTCGCGCTTGTCGTAGAGCTTTTTACCGCGCGCCAAGCCGAGTTCGATTTTGGCTCGGCCGTTTTTAAAATAGACTTTGAGCGCGACCAAGGTTAAGCCGCGTTCTTTGGTCTTGCCGGTGAGCTTGTCGATCTCGCGCGCGTGCAGCAGAAGCTTGCGCGTGCGCGTCGGCTCGTGATTGAACTGGTTGGCGCCGGGATAGGGGCTGATGTGGAAATTGATTAGGAAGGCTTCGCCTTTGCGAATGTTGGCATAGCTGTCGCTCAAATTGGCTTTGCCGTCGCGCAGCGACTTCACTTCGCTGCCGACCAGCACCAAGCCCGCTTCGTAAGTGTCGTCGATGAAATAATTGTGACGCGCTTGACGGTTGACGCATACCACCTGCTCTACAGCATCCGCGGTCTTTTTAGTTGCCATTTTTATTTTTCTCGTCCGGCGTGATCAGACCGCTGGAGGTAATCAGCTTGAGCGCCTCTTCCATCGTCATGTTGAGCGGCGTGACTTGATCGATGGGAAATAGCAAGTAGAAGCCGGACGTTGGGTTGGGCGTGGTGGGAACAAACACGTTGACCAGTTGAGCGTTACGTTTTTCCTCCAGATGGGACCAAGCCCGGCCCATGGCAAAACCGATGGTGAACACACCGACGCGCGGATATTCGACCAGCACCACCTGGCGCTCGGCGTTGGACGGGCCGAGAAAAGTTTGCACCAGTTTCTGCACGGCGGTATAGATGCCGCGAAAAACCGGTATCTGCACAAAAACGCTTTCCCAGACAGCGAGAAACCGGCGCGTCGCCACGCCGCGCGTGAGCATGCCGAGAAACAGAATCAACAGCAGCGTAACGACGGCGCCGAGTTTGGGAATCGGAAACGGCAGGTGGCTGTTGGGATGAAACGACACCGGCAGTACCGCCAGCACGCTGTCCAACAAATCGATCACCCAGCCGATAAACCATAGCGTGATCGCCACCGGCAAAAACACCAACAAGCCGGCGAGGAAATAGCGTTGCAGCCGATCGCGCCAACGAGTTTTTACTTTTGTCGAAACTTCTTCCGCCACTGCCAGTTATTCCTTAGGGTCTGAGCACGCGATTGTCGATCAAGCGCGCCTTGCCGATGCGCACGGCGAGCGCGAGCACCGCTGGGGCGTGGACGTCGGCAACAGCGTCCAAAGTTTCGGCGTCGCACAGTTGCACGTATTCAACTTGGGCGAGCGGTTCTTTAGCGAGTTCGGCGCTGACCAAGTTAACAATCGCCGTTGCCGCGGTTTCGCCGCGACGCAATAAGCGCTCGGCCTTGCACAGTGCACGCGACAAACAGACCGCCGCTTGGCGTTCGGTCGCAGTTAAATAGAAATTACGCGAACTCATCGCCAAGCCGTCCGCTTCGCGCACGATCGGATGGCCGACGATTTCCACGTCCAGCAATAAATCGCGCGCCATGCGGCGGATCACTTGCAGCTGCTGAAAATCTTTCTCGCCAAAAATCGCCGTGTGCGGCTGGACGATATTTAACAACTTAGCAACCACGGTTGCCACGCCGCGAAAGTGGCCGGCCCGCACCGCGCCGCACAGTGGCAGGCTCAACTTCTCGACTTGGACGAAAGTCTCGGCTCCGGTCGGATAGATTTCCGCAGCCGCCGGATGAAACAAAACATCGACGCCCTCGGCATCGAGCATTTGCCGATCGCGCTCGAAGTCGCGCGGATAGGCCGCGAAGTCTTCACCCGGCGCGAATTGGGTCGGATTGACGAAGATCGACGCGACGACAGAATCGCCGCGCAAACGCGCGTCGCGCATCAGACAAAGATGCCCCTCGTGGAGAAAGCCCATGGTCGGCACAAAAATGACACGACGACCGGCGCGCCGCTGCGCTGCGCTCCAGGCGCGCATGTCGGAGATAGGCTCGATGATCTGCATGAACGTTTAGGGTATGAATTGGAGAACTGGAGTGATGGAGTATTGAATAATTCCGGAATCCGAACAACCCAGCACTCCAACACTCCAGTACTCCATCACTCCAATCTCATTCCTACTTGAACGAATGCTCCTCGGCAGGAAAAGTTTTCTCCTTCACCTCGCCGATGAAATTTTTCACCGCGCCGCTGACGGCGCTTTTGATGTTGGCGAATTGTTTGACAAACTTGGGCGTGAAATCATCGAACAGACCGAGCATGTCATGGATCACCAAGACCTGTCCATCGCAGTGACCGCCGGCGCCGATACCGATGGTCGGAATCGTCAAGCGCTGGGTGATCTCCTGCGCTAGATCGCTCGGCATGCCTTCTAAGACCACGGCGAACGCGCCGGCCTCTTCCACCGCCAAGGCGTCTTGCATGACCGCTTCGCGGCGATTTTTCTCCCGCCCTTGAATCTTGTAGCCGCCAAACTGGTGCACCGATTGGGGCGTCAAACCGACATGGCCCATCACCGGCATGCCGGCGGCGACGATGGCGTGAATCGCGTCGCGCACCGCGACACCGCCTTCTAATTTAATCGCTTCCGCGCCGGCTTCTTTGAAAAAGCGCCCGGCATTTTGCAGCGCCTGCTCGCGGCTCACTTGATAGGAGATGAACGGCATGTCACCGATTACCAATGCGCGCTTGCGCCCGCGCACTACAGTGCGGGTGTGATAGATCATCTCGTCCATGGTCACGGCCAAAGTATTTTGTCCGCCCTGTATCACGCAGCCGAGCGAGTCGCCGACCAAGAGCATTTCCACGCCGGCTTCGTCGAGGATGCGCGCGAAGGAATAGTCGTAGGCGGTCAAGCAAGTGATTTTCTCGCCGCGCTGCTTCATCTTCAAAATATGCGGTACGGTGATCTTGTCGCCCATGATCTACCCTCCAAAAAAACAAAAGGCCCTCCGGGCAAAGCCGGAAGACCAACGTGGGCGAAGAAGAGCCGCTGCTCTTCTCAGAAAACGCCTTTTGGCATCCGTCTCGGTCCGACTATCTGGATCCAAGCGGTATATAGTGCTGCGTGCCCGAGCCCATATGATTGATCTCTTTGATCAAGTCAGCCAGATCCTTGCTGCTCGCCACGAAATCAATCTCCGAAGTGTTCACCACTAACAACGGCGTTTCATCGTAGTGGAAAAAAAACTGATTATACGCCTGGGCCACTTCGGTAAGGTACTCGACGGTCACGCTTCGCTCGTATTTTTTATCCCTTTTTTTGACCCTTTTGTAAAGCACCTCGGGGCGCGCCTGAAGATAGACGACCAAGTCCGGTTTCGCCACCCGAGTGTTCAGTAACGCATAAATCTGCTGGTAGAGACTCAGCTCTTCAGCGCTTAATGTCAGCGTCGCGAAGATCTGATCCTTGGCGAATAGATAATCGGCGACGACATTTTGGTTGAATAGGTCATGCTGGGCCAGCTCCATCTGCTGTTGGTAGCGGTTGAGCAGAAAGAAGGTCTGATTTTGGAAGGCAAAGGTCTCACGCGATTTGTAAAACTTCGGCAGGAACGGATTGTCTTCGATCCGTTCGAAGATCGTCCGGGCTTGGAACTCGTTGGCCAGGATCTTCGCCAAGCTCGACTTGCCGACCCCGATCGGCCCCTCGACGACTATGTACTTCGCCTTCGCCATGGATCGGACGAATCTACACGGAGACCGAAAGCTTGTCTAGGTTATGTTATAGTGGCCGGCCATGGAGACGCTGCGCGAGAAAATCGGCCAAATGTTTCTCATCGGCTGCCAGGGCGAGAGCCTAACGGTTAATGAGCAATTGATCTGCGCCGAATATCAGTTCGGCGGCGCGATCTTGTTCAAACGCAACTGCGCCGAGCCGGCCCAAATGCGCGGCCTGTGCCAAAGCCTATGGGATACGGCCGGCGAAACGCCGCCGTTCATCGCCATCGATCAAGAAGGCGGCCGCGTCCATCGCCTGCCGCCACCGTTCACTCACTTTCCAGCCGCAGCGCGCATAGGCGAAAAAAATAATCCTGAACTTGCACGCAGCCTCGGCCGCGCCGCGGCAGAAGAGCTGAAGCTCATCGGCGTCAATCTCAACTTCGCGCCGGTGCTCGACGTCGATTCCAATCCTCAGAATCCGATCATCGGCGACCGCGCCTTTGGCCGCGATCCAACGCGAGTCATCGACATCGCCTCGGCGTGGACGCAAGGATTGCGCGACGGCGGCATCATCCCCTGCGGCAAACATTTTCCCGGCCATGGCGACACCGACAAAGACTCGCACTTAGAATTGCCAATGGTGCGGAAATCGTTCGACGAGTTGAAGACAGTGGAATGGCCGCCCTTCGCCCACGCGTGCCGTAATTGCATCGAAGCGCTGATGACCGCCCATGTGCTCTACCCGGCATTAGATCGAAATCTGCCAGCGACCTTGTCCGAAGCCATCGTCACCGGCCTGCTGCGCTATCAATTCGGCTATGACGGCGTCGTGTTCAGCGACGACATGGAGATGCAAGCCATCGCCGACAACTACGGCGTCGAAGAAGCTGCCGCCCGAGCCGTGCGCGCCGGTGTCGACGTGTTGCTCTTCTGCCACGACTTGGAGAAGGCGATTCAAGCTTTTGAACTTCTCTGTGATGAGGCCGCCAACGATCCGCTGATGCGCGCCCGGGTCGAAGAAAGTTTGCGCCGGATCACCGAACTCAAGCACCGCTATGTAAAAGAATTTACCGCCATGAGAGAAAACGAAATCGTCGCGCGGCTAATTGAATTGAACCACCAACGAATGCTCACTGACAACTTCGGCGAAGACTAATTTACGCGCGATCCGATGTAGGGGCGGGTCGCGACCCGCCCTCTTCGGTTCGCCAATCCAGGAACGACCGAAGAACCAACCCTACGGCAACTTGTAAGCAGTATAAGCGATCAACTTACGCAGATCCTTCTGCAACTCGCCGTGCCATTTGTCGAGGATCACATCGGCAGGGCATTTGCCTTGAGCGAGCAGATCGCTCAGCGGATTTAGATAAATCGTCTCGTCGTTGCCGGCATCGTTGAGAACATGCTGGCGGCGCAACCCTTCCGACGCGATCGCCAGAAATTCCTTTGCGATATCGAGCAGCGCATGGCGCCGAATGCGCGCCGCCAAAGCGTTCTCGTGAGAGTCGAGATATACCTGATTGCGCTCGTCCCAACTCCAGCTCTTGACCAAATCCCACGCCGCGAGCAGGCAATCGTTGTCGTAGAACGTGCCTTTGATTAGCGCCGACAGCGCCGGCATCAGTTCCGGCGCCTGGCTGTCGACGGACCGAATTTCAATATAGCGCTTGATGCGCGTCTCGGGAAACAACGTGGTTAGATGATCGGCCCAATCTTCCATCGTCGCCCGCTCGCCGTTGTGGCCGTATTCGAGATACTGGCGAAAGGTCTTGCTGGTCATGTCAATATAATTGTGATGCCGGATGATGAAATACATCGGCACGTCGAGAGCGTACTCGACATAATGACCGAAGCAAGCTTCCGGCGCGAAGGCGAACTTGAGCAAGCCTTGGCGGCTCTTATCGGTATCAGTCCAGATATGCTCGCGGAAACTTTTGTAGCCGTTCACGCGCCCGTCGCAGATCGGTGAGTTGGCGAACATGGCGATCAGCACCGGCGCAAGCCCCATGCCGGTGCGAAACTTCGTCATGGCGTCTTTTTCGTCGAGGAAATCTATATTGGCCTGCACCGTGGCGGTCTGCTTCATCATGCGCTGCCCGAGCGTGCCCACCGTCGGCATGTACGGCCCCATGATGCCGTAGCGTTGCTTGGGCACCCATTGAATTTCTTCCAGCTTGCTCGCCGGCTGCATACCGAGGCCGAGAAAAATAACTCCCAGCGGCTCGCATACTTCTAAGAGCTCGCGCATGTGCAACGCAAACTCGCCATAGGTGCAGTGAATGTTTTCGCAGGGCTCGCCGCTGAGCTCGATCTGGCCGCCCGGTTCAAGCGTGATTTGCGCCCGCTCGCGGTTGAGCGCGATGATGTGGCCGTCTTGTTCGATCGGTTCCCAGCGGAAGCGGTCGATCAATTCGCGCAGAATATATTCGACGCCGCGCCGACCGAAGTAAGGAATCGCTTGACCGGTGTGCTTGTCGACGCCGACTTTTTCGGACTCGGTGCCGACCCGCCACCGCTCGCGCGGTTTGCCTGCTTCTTGAAAATAAGCTTCGAGTTCTTCGTGTTTCTCAATGACTGACATGACTGCGAATGTTCCGTTGATAGGGAGGGTTTATCACTCCCTTTTCCGTAATGATAGCCGAGATCAGCTCGTGCGGCGTGACGTCGAACGCCGGATTGAATATCTTAATTCCCTTGGGCCCCAGCGGCTTACCGAAAATATGCGACACCTCGGTGGGATCGCGCTGCTCGATGGGAATATCGTTGCCCGTCGGGCAATCGATATCGATGGACGACGTCGGTCCGGCGACATAAAAAGGAATCTTGTGACGCTGCGCCAGCACGGCGATCGTATAAGTGCCGATCTTGTTGGCCACGTCGCCATTGGCCGCCACCCGATCGCAACCGACCACCACCGCGTCGACTTTACCTTTCGCCATCATGTAACCGGCCATATTGTCGGTGATCAGCGTCGCGGGAATTTTTTCCTTCTTGAGTTCCCAAGCGGTCAGTCTAGTACCTTGGAGAAACGGCCGGGTTTCGTTAACGATAACTTCAAACTTGCTGCCCGACTCCTTGAGCGCCCGGAGCACGCCCAGCGCGGTGCCGTAACCGGCCGTCGCCAACGCGCCGGCGTTGCAGTGGGTCATGATCCGTTTGGCGTTGCGCATCAGCGCCGCGCCGAACTTGCCGATTTGCCGATTGGCGGCGATATCTTCTTGGTAAATTTTTTGCGCTTCGTCTTTGAGCGCCCGCTGCACGTTTGCCACACCGCGGCTGCGTTGGGCGGCGTAAACATCGCGCATGCGCCGCAGCGCCCAAAACAGATTCACAGCCGTCGGCCGGGTCTTTCCCAATGTCAAAACGATCCGCTCGAACTCCCGGTCGAAAGTTTTCTCAGGCGCCCCAAGCGCGCCCAACGCCACCCCCATGGCCGCCGCCACACCGATGGCCGGCGCGCCGCGAATCACCATCGAGCGGATCGCTGCCGCGACTTGATTGTAATCGCGGCAAACCCTATACACCTCTTTGTGCGGCAGGAGACGCTGATCGAGCATGATGACTCGATCGTTCTTCCATTCGATGGTTTTTACCGCCATTAAAATATTCCAATTTCGCGGAGATCAAGTATATTAGCTGTCCAAACGGAGCGTCAAGAGCGGTTCATGGATTTTTACCAACTGATAGGCTACTTCAGCGGACTGATCATCGTACGGCCCGACATTGAACCGGCACTGTTGCTGCCCACTGTCGCGCTCGTCCACATCCTCGACGCCGTCCTATGCGCCGTCATCGCCAACCACAGCCGCCGCAACATGCTCGGCTGGACCGCCGCCGGTTTACTCTGCGGCATATGGGCCCTCGGCGCGTTGTTTTTGCTGCCCGCGAAGAAAGACCAATGATGCGGTTCCTGTTAGTCACCGCATCCTACATAACTTGAAACCGGAAAATCCGATCTCACCACGAAGATCACGAAGGACACGAAGGGTTCGGACAATTTATTCTCCGAACTTCGTGCTCTTCGTGTCCTTCGTGGTGAAAAGTTTTTTTCTAATTTGGTTGCGGCTCTCCTGCGCTAGGCATTTGTGATTACTCTTCTATTCATCCTGCGCGATCACGAACGCCAGCCCGTGCTGCTTGGTATGCGTGATCGACAGCGCCCAGCGGCGAACCCCCAACTCTTCGGCAAGCTTCGCCGTCTTGTCATGTAAAACGATCTCCGGCTTGCCGCTGCGCGCCCGCGCCACTTCGATATCGAGCCAGCGCACCTTCGAGCCCCAGCCGCGTCCGAGCGCCTTCATCACCGCCTCCTTCGCCGCGAACCGCCCGGCATAGCTCTCGTACTTGCCACGCTTCTTCTTCTCGCAGTAGGCGATTTCTTTCTCGGTGAAAACGCGATCGCGAAAGCGCCGCCCGCTGCGCGGATGCTCAAGCGCCGCCTGGATGCGGTCAACTTCGGCGAGATCGACTCCGGTGCTGATGATCATGGCGGCAACCTAGCGGCTGTCGGCGGCTAGTGTCAAGTAAGCAGCCGGTGCGTATCGATCAACCTGCCTCGCCGTGGCGGTGACCGGCATTCCGTGTGCTATGATGCCTACGAGCGATGGGGCCGCACAGACAAATTGACAGAGGAGCAACTCTTATGGATAACCAATCCGCTCGTATCGAAAAGGACAGCCTCGGCGAAGTGCGCGTGCCGGCCGACGCGCTTTACATGGCGCAAACTCAAAGAGCGATCGAAAATTTTCCGGTCAGCGGCTTGCGCTTTGGGCGTTCGTGCATACGCGCTCTGGGCATCATCAAGTCGGCGTCAGCGGCGGTGAACGCGGAATTGGGATTGCTCGATGCCAGATTGGCAACGGTAATTGAGAATGCGGCTCTGGAAGTGGCCAACGGACAGCACGACGAACAATTCCCCGTCGATATTTTTCAATCCGGCTCGGGCACCTCGACCAACATGAACGCCAACGAGGTGATCGCCACCCGCGCGAAGCAAATCGCCGGCAGCACAACTGTTCATCCCAACGACCACGTCAACATGTGCCAGTCATCCAACGATGTGATTCCGTCAGCCCTGCACATCGCTTCGATGATCGAATTACAGGAGAACCTTCTACCCGCGCTGCATCATTTACACGATGAGCTTTTGCGCAAAGCCGAAGCAAACGACGACGTGGTCAAAACCGGGCGGACTCATTTGATGGACGCGATGCCGATCCGGCTCAGCCAACAGATCGGCGGCTGGGCGGCGCAGATTCGTCAATCCATCGAGCGGCTAACCGCGACACTGCCACGAATGGGCGAACTCGCTCTCGGCGGTACAGCGGTGGGCACTGGGATCAACGCGCATCCTGAGTTTGGCGCGCGCGTGGCCGCGCGCATTTCGCTCATGACAAGTATCAAATTTGTCGAGAGCGCAAATCACTTCGCGGCACAGTCGGCGCAAGACGCCGGCGTCGAACTTAGCGGTCAGTTAAAAACTCTGGCGCTTGCGCTGATGAAAATCGCCAACGATCTGCGCTGGATGAATTCCGGACCACAAGCGGGACTCGGCGAGATTGTGTTGCCACCTCTCCAACCCGGCAGCTCGATAATGCCGAGTAAGATAAATCCTGTCATATCCGAATCGGTCATGATGGTTGCGGCCCAGGTGGTCGGTAACGACGCCGCGATCACGATGGCCGCAAGTCACGGCAACTTCGAGCTGTTAACCATGTTGCCGGTGATCGCACACAATTTGCTGCAAAGCCTGCACATCTTGGCCAACGTAAGCAAGCCGTTGGCGGACAAAGCCGTCGGTGGTTTTACCGTGAACCGCGAGCAAATCGCCGCAGCGATCGAGAGAAATCCCGTCTTAGTGACCGCGCTCAATCCAATCGTCGGCTATGAAAAGGCCGCGGAGATCGCCAAACAAGCTATCGCCGAAGGGCGCTCAATCAAAGACGTTGCGTTGGAGAGAACCTCCTTGTCGCGGGCGGAGCTCGACGGCTTGCTCGACCCGCGGGCACTCACATTCGGCGGCATCGCAACCGGGGTGACCGGAAGTTGATTCATATCGGCCTGCTCGAAACACGCGCTAGATGATCTACTTTAAACGGCAAAATCTATGGCGCGCGGGATGACTATTTGTTATCGTCAACCGATTCCAACCAAAGGAGAAAATTTGCTGTGTTAAAACGACTGTCACTCGCATTCCTATTGGCATTGGTTGCCTTTGTGCCTTCCGCCTCATGGGCGCAGAAAGGTAAAATAAAAATCGCCGTGCAGGCGCCGCTTTCCGGTGAGCAAGCCGCCCTCGGCGAGCATATCAAACTCGGCGCTCAACTGGCCGTCGAAGAGGCGGTCAAGGCGTTTAAAGCGCTCGGCTATGACTTAGAGTTGGTGCCCCAAGACGATCAAGCGAAAGCCGAGGTCGGCGTCGCCAACGCGCGCAACATGGTCGCCGATCCCGAAGTTCTAGTGATCGTCGGTCACTTCAACTCGGGCGTCGCGCTGCCGGCATCCGAAGTCTACAAAGACGCCATGCTGGTGATGATCTCGCCGGCGAACACCGCGACTGAAATCACCGACCGAGGTTATCCGAACGTCAATCGCGTCTGCGGCCGCGACGATGTCCAAGGTCCGGTGGGGGCGCGCTTTGCGGCGCAAGAACTCAAAGCGAAATCGGTTTATGTGATTCACGACAAGACGACCTATGGCCAGGGCGTCGCCGAGGCCTTCCGCAACGAGGCCAAGAAACTCGGCATGAATGTTTTAGGCTTCGAAGGCACCGAAGAGCGCGCCAATTTCTCGCCGATGATCAACCCGCTCAAAGCGAAAAACCCCGACCTGGTTTATTTCGGCGGCGTGTATCACCAAGGCGGCTTGCTGCTCAAGCAAATGCGCGAAAAAGGCGTCAAAGCGATTTTCATGGGACCGGACGGCGTCGACTCGGAAGAAATGGTAAAAATCGCCGGTGCATCCGCGGTCGGCAGCTACTACACCAGCGTCGCGCCGCCGCGCGACGCGACTCCTGAAACCGCGGCCTTCGCGAAAAAATTTAAGCAGCGCTTCGGCAAGGATATTGAAGCGTTCGGCTTGTACGGCTATGACGCCACCCTGGTCGGCATCAAAGCCATGGAGGGCTGGATCAAAGCCAACGGCGGCAAGCGGCCGACGCGCACCGAAGTGTCCAGCGCGGTGCGTCACATCAAAGGCTTCAAGGGCGTCACCGGACCGATCGAATTTGACAACAAAGGCGATCCGATCAAAGCCAAATACTTTGTCCTGAAATTCGACAAGCAGTCCTACCCCGGCAAGATTTCCAAAATTATCGAACAGCAAGCGCCGGCGGCCCCGCCCAAGAAATCGTAAACCGAACCAACGAGTCGAGCCGGTCGAGGATAGCGGATAGAAGATCGCCTTACGGTGATCCTCGATCCGCTATTTTCCCTCCTCGAGCTTATCCCCAAACAATCGAATGAAGAAAAAATTAACCGTCGCAATCCTCTTCGGCGGCAAATCCGCCGAGCATGAAATCTCCCTGATCTCGGCGCGCAACATCGTCGATGCGATGGATAAAAACAAGTACGAGGTCGTCGCCATCGGCATCGACAAACAAGGGCGCTGGCATCTCGACGAAAGCGCCAAACTGTTGCTCGGCAAAAGCGCAACGAAAGTGGAATACCGCGACGCCAAGAACGCCGCCGCGATCATGCCCGGCGCCAGCGCCACGCCGCTGCTGCGGCCAGGCGGCGCTGGTCTCGGCGCCCTTGGTTCCATTGACGTCGTCTTTCCAATTTTACACGGCCCCTTCGGCGAAGACGGCACCGTTCAAGGATTATTAAAATTGGCCAATCTGCCCTTCGTCGGCGCCAGCGTGTTGGGTTCGGCGGTCGGCATGGACAAAGACGTGATGAAGCGGCTCTTGCGCGACGCAAATATTCCCATCGGCAACTTTTTGGCGTTCAACCGGTCCGACAAGATCAGCTTCGCCAAAGTAAGCAAAACTCTCGGCATGCCGCTGTTCGTCAAGCCGGCGAACCTGGGCTCGTCGGTGGGCATTAGTAAAGTTAGCAAACCGGCGCAGTTCGCCGCGGCGATCAAAGAAGCCTTTCGCTACGACAATAAAATCGTCATCGAACAATTTATCAAAGGCCGCGAGATCGAATGCTCGGTGCTCGGCAACGACGAGCCGATGGCTTCGCTACCCGGCGAGATCGTCGTCAATCGCGACTTTTACTCTTATGACGCGAAGTATCTCGACACCCAAGGCTCGCGCCTGGAAATTCCAGCGAAACTACCGAAAGCCATAATCAAGAAGGTGCGCGACATCGCGCTGCGCGCCTACAAAGCGCTCAGCTGTGAAGGCATGGGGCGGATCGATTTTTTCGTGCAAGCCAACGGCCGCGTGCTGGTCAACGAGATCAACACCATCCCCGGTTTCACCAAGATCAGCATGTACCCGAAAATGTGGGAGGCCAGCGGCATCAGCTACTCCAAGCTCATCGACCGGCTGATCCAGCTAGCGATCCAAAGACATCGCGCCGAGAAGCGCTTAAGGACTTCGCGCTGATGCCGATGTAGCTATTGAAGGCACAAGAGAGGGATCTCGAATGCCGCAATAGCGAACATGGCACTCAAACCGCTTACCTACGAAGAGCCGCTCTTTCAGTTGCTGCGCGAGGAGAACGTCAAGGAGTTCAACCGGCGCAAGGCAGCGGGTGAAACGGTGCAGTTTCAAGACTGCGACTTTCGCCACTTGGACCTGCGCGGCCTGGACGCCGCGGGCATCGATTTTAGCAACAGTTACTTTCGCGCCGCCGACCTGCGCGGCATCGATTTCTCGACCGCCAATCTGAGCGGCGTTAGCCTCAACAACTCGCGCATCTCCGGCGCCCTCTTCGCCATCGAACTCGCGCCAGAAGAAATCGAACTGTCGGTCAACCGCGGCACGCGGCTACGCTACCGCAAATAACCAATAGAATATTTCGCGGGAAAATGCTGCGAGAGAATTGCACGAGCACGAGCCGCTCGCCCTAAGCCGAAGTTCAGAGCGAGCGTCGGAGCCCCCGGAGGAGGAATTTTTCGATCGCGAACTAATCCATCTGGCGCCGCAGGAAAGTCGGGATGTCGTACTTGTCGTCTTCTTCCTGATTGGCGTTGAACTGAAATCCACCCTTATTTAACGTAACCGTTTCGACATCTTCGCTGCCCTGTTTGCGGCGCTGCCAGGTCGGCGTGTCGAGGTCGTCTACGATGGTGCCGAGATGCACGATTTTTTTGTTCTTCGGCGCCGCTGCGACGATACTCGCGACATTGGGCGCCAACATTGCCGGCGCCGGCTTCTTCTCTTCTTTGGCCATGCCGAAACCGGTGGCGATCACCGTGATGCGAATTTCATCGGTGAGGTTCTCGTCGATCACCGCGCCAAAGATGATGTTGGCGTCTTCGTGCGCTTCCTCTTGAATCATCGACGCCGCTTCGTTCACTTCATGCAAGCAGAGATCGGGACCGCCGGTGATGTTGATCAACACGCCGCGCGCGCCTTGGATCGAGATATCTTCGAGCAGCGGGCTGGAGATCGCTTTTTGCGCCGCTTCGATGGCGCGGTTCTCGCCCGAGGCGGAGGCTGCGCCCATCAATGCTAAACCCATCTCCGCCATCACCGTGCGCACGTCGGCGAAATCGAGATTGATCAAACCGGGGGTAATGATCAAATCGGAAATGCCGCGCACCGCTTGCAACAGCACATCGTCGGCTTTGTGGAACGCTTCGAGCATGGTCGTGGTCTTGGCCGCGATCGAGAGCAAGCGCTGATTGGGAATGACAATCAAAGTATCCACGCTCGCCTTCAACTCTTCGATGCCCTCTTCGGCTTGGCGCATGCGCTTCTTGCCTTCGAAGATGAACGGTTTGGTCACCACGCCGACGGTCAGCGCGCCCACTTCGCGCGCCACGCGCGCGATCACCGGAGCGCCGCCGGTGCCGGTGCCGCCGCCCATGCCCGCGGTGATAAAGATCATATCCGAGCCTTGGAGAAAATCGCGGATCTTCTCTTGATCTTCCATCGCCGCGCGCCGGCCGATGTCCGGATTGGCCCCCGCGCCCAATCCCTTGGTCACCAGGCAGCCCAGTTGAATGCGCACCGGCGCCAAGCTCGCCTCCAGCGACTGCGCGTCGGTGTTGGCGACCATGAAATCGACGCCGGAAAGTTTGCCGCCGATCATCGTGTTGACCGCGTTGCCGCCGCCGCCACCGATGCCGATGACTTTGATGCGCGCGTTGACGTTGTTACTTTGCTCCACTATCTCAAACATAATTATTCCTCCTCCCAAATTCCTTAAGGTTATTTCTACGATTTAAAAAAATTCACTGAGCCAATCCGACATCCGATGCTTGACCTTGGCGAGAATCTTGTCGTCGCGCGGCCGGTAAACGCTGCTCCGCTCTTGACGCTTCATGCCGTGCAGCACCAAACCCACCGCGGCGGCGTAGGCCGGGCTGTCGACGACGTCGACAATGCCGCCGACATGAGCGGGCAATCCGAGCCGCACCGGTAAGCCAAAAGAGCGCTCGGCCATTTCCACGGCGCCGGGCAGCAGCATGGAGCCGCCGGTGATCACTACGCCGGACGCCAAGGCGCCCTCGTAGCCCGACTTAGCGATCTCTTTTTGGATCAATTCAAAAATCTCGTCGAGCCGCGGTTCGATGATCTCGCAGAGAATTTGCCGCGACACCGAGCCGGCACCTTTGCCGGCTAAGCTCGGCACCTCGACCCGTTCGTCTTCGGTCACCATGGTCGCCTTGGCGAAACCGTAACGCTGCTTGATGCGCTCGGCGTCGTTGAATGGCGTGCGCAGGCCGGCGGCGATGTCGTTGGTGACGTGATTGCCGCCGATGCTGAGCACCGCCGTGTGTTTCACCGTGCCGTCGTGATAGAGCGCGATGTCGGTGGTGCCGCCGCCCATATCGACCAGCACGACGCCGAGTTCGCGCTCTTCGTCGCTCAAGGTCGCTTCCGCCGCCGCCAACGGCGCCAAGACAATCTCGGCAACGTTAAGCCCGGTGCGGTTGCAGCATTTGATAATATTTTGCGCCGAGGTCAGGGCGCCGGTGATGATGTGCACTTTAGCTTCGAGACGGACGCCGGACATGCCGAGGGGTTCTTTGATGCCGTCCTGCTCGTCGATGATGTAATCCTGGGGCAAGACATGCAGCACTTCGCGATCCATGGGGATCGCCACCGCCTTGGCCGCGTCGATGACCCGATCCAAGTCGCGCTGCGTTACTTCTTTATTTTTCACAGCGACGATGCCGTGGCTGTTGAAGGCTTTGATATGGCCGCCCGAGATGCTCGCGAAAACCGTGTGAATTTCGCAGCCGGCCATCAGCGCCGCTTCTTCCACCGCCTTCTTGACTGAATTGACCGTCGACTCGATGTTGATCACCACGCCCTTGCGCAATCCCTGCGAGGCATGGGTTCCGAGACCGATGATTTCCACGCCATGATCGGTCATCTCGCCAACGATGGCGCAAACCTTCGAGGTACCGATATCCAAACCGACGACAATGCTGTTCTTCTTCGCCATAATCCTCTATCGCCCACTTCTAGAAATTTATTTTAAATTCTCCACCCGGCGCAGCCGCGCCACGACTTGATCGCTGAAACTCAGATCCAACGACGCCAAGCGCTCTTCATGCCCCTGCCAAAGCGCCAACAATCGTTCCAGCCGCGTCAGCTTAGCTTCCCAATCGCCCCACCCCATGCGCAGCGCCATGGGGAAATGGCTGGCATACACGACCAAGCGGTCGGGCGCGGCGAAATGAATTTCCGACAACGCGTGGGAGCGCTGGGCCATCAATTCGCCGAGGTGCATCGCTTCTTGAATCCGCTTGCGCATGATCTGATCGGGCGCGCTCAACTGTTCGACGCTCAGGCCGGTGAGCATGGGAAATTTCATATCGTCGGCGGCGTCGACCTCCTTGAAAAGCAGGCCGTCGGCATCGACGTAATAAAGTTTGTTCAAGGCGACGATCGCCCGCGGCGTGCGCTCTTCCACGTCGATGGTGACCCGGCGGGGAAATTCCCGATGCACCAACACGCGGCGCACCCAAGGATGGCGCGAAATTTTCGTTTCGATCGCCGCTGGATCGATCTTCCAGATATTCATGCCTTGGCTCAGCCCGGCAGCGGCGACGATTTCGTTGCCGCTGACTCTGCCGCCGGCGCGCACTTGAATCTCACGCACGGAAAAATAACGGCTCTCGATGACGAACTCGCGCAGCGATCCCGCCGCGATCGACAGCGGCCCGCTCAACCGGTAAAGCACCACACCGACCACGAACAGCGCCGCGCCCATCGCCCCCCGGACGAGATAACGGCGCCAGCGGCCGAAATCTTTCTTACGATTGTCCTTACGATAAACTTTTAGCTGCATCGTGTTTGCTTGCCGTTCGCAAAATCTTTTGTCGTTCGCCAAAACTCCAAGACCGCCGCCCCACCGCCACCGGGCGTATGCCATACGCCACTACATGCGAATTCCTTCTGCGAATTCTCTTTGCGTTCTTTGCGGCCAATTCTCCCCATCTTCTTTTCTCCCCCGCTGGCAGGGGAGGATGACGGTGGGGGCTCTGTGCCCACTGTGGTGAACTCCTAATCTTCCCACTGGCCTAACAATTTCACTTCAGCGATCAGATCCACGCCAAACTGCTTTCGCACTTCGGCGCGCGCCATCTCCATTAACTGGCGCACGTCTTGAGCCTTCGCGCCGCCAAGATTGACGATGAAGTTGGCGTGGCGCTCGGCGATCTGCGCCTGGCCGACACGCTTGCCCTTGAGTCCCGCGGCTTCGATCAAGCGGCCGGCGTAATCCCCCGGCGGATTGCGAAACATCGAGCCGGAGTTGGGAAAGCCCGCCGGCTGACTGCTTTTGCGCTTGCCCACCAGCTCGCGCAGCTTCGAACTCACTTCAACGGTTTCACTTTTGCGCAAACGCAACGTCACCCGCGTGACCACCGTGCCGACGGGCAGGTGGGAATCCCGATAGGTGAAGGTCAGTTGTTCACGAGAGAATAAAATCTCCGCACCTTCGGCATCGACCGCGTCCACCTGCTCGACGACTTTTTCAAATTCCGAACCATAGGCGCCGGCGTTCATCACCAAGGCGCCGCCGACGCTGCCGGGTATCCCTTCGGCGAATTCCAAGCCCGCGTAACCTTTGCGCGCCGCGGCACGGACCAATTGCGTCACCGCGTAGGCCGCGCCGACGTTGACGCGAATAAATTCGCCCTCTTCGCGCCAGTCAATGTTTTTAAATTCGCCGGCAAGATGAATCACCGCGCCGCGTACGCCACGGTCGCTGATCAAGACGTTGCTGCCGTTACCCAACAGACATACCGGCGTGGCAAAGCGACGAAGCAACGGCAAGACCGCGGACAACGCCGGGCTATTTTCCACTTCGATAAAATAATCCGCCGGCCCGCCGATCTTCATCGAGGCGTAGCGCGCCAACGGTTCGGCGAGTTTCAATTTCACGCCGGCCAGCGACCTAAGCTCTCGCGCCAACGGCGAATCATCTCGTTCGTTACTCATCGCAAACATCACGATCGAATTGGAGTGATGGAGTACTGGAGTGCTGGGCCTCCCCGGATCCCCCCAATACTCCATCACTCCATCACTCCCGTACTCCAATCTTTCATCCCAGCGCCTCCACCAAGCGGTCGCCGATTTTATAAATATCGCCGGCGCCGAGGGTCAGCGCGACATCGCCAGGGGTTAACTTCGCCGTCACCTGCTCGACGATAAGGTTCTTGTCGGCGATGAACTCGACATCTAAGTGGCCCTTGCGCTTGATCGCCTGGTAAAGCGCGACGCCGCTGGCGCCGTCGATGGGATCTTCGCCGGCCGGATAGATTTCCGTCAGCACCAAACGATCGGCGCCCTCGAAGGCGGTGAGAAATTCGTCGAACAAATCCCGCGTCCGGGTGTAACGGTGCGGCTGAAAAATCACCGTCAACGGCCGCTTCCAACTGTCGCGGATGGCGCCAATCGTGGCGCGAATCTCGGTCGGGTGATGGCCGTAATCGTCGATGACGAGAATACCGCGCGGCTCGCCTTTCACCTCGAAGCGCCGGTGCACACCGGTAAAAGCCGCCAGCGCTTGAGCGATCTGGGCGAAGGGAATTTGTAACTCACAGGCCACCGCCACCGCGGCCAGCGCATTGGTCGCGCTATGTTTGCCCGGCGAGCGCAGGTGCAATTTGCCCAGCGCCTTGCCCTGACGCAGAACCGTGAACTCGACGCCGGCGGCGCTCATCTTCAAGCGGCGCGCCGAAAATTCCGCTTCCGCGGATAACCCATAAGTTGCGAACCGCTTGCGCACTTTGGGCAACAGACCGAGCACGTTAGCATCGTCGATGCACAGCACCGCCAGACCGTAGAAAGGAATCTTGTTGACGAAGGTCAAGAAGCTTTCGTTCAAGCGCTCCATGGTCTGGTGAAAATCTAAATGCTCTTTGTCGATGTTGGTCACCACCGCGATCACCGGCGCGAGCAAAAGAAAACTGCCGTCGCTCTCATCCGCCTCGGCGACGAGAATTTCTCCTTGGCCCATCTTGGCGTTGGTGCCGAACATGTGTACCCGGCCGCCGATCACCAGCGTCGGGTCGAGTCCCGCCGCGCTCAAGACCGCCGCGACCATCGATGTCGTGGTGGTCTTGCCGTGGCTGCCGGCGACGGCGATGCCGTGTTTCATGCGCATCAGCTCGGCCAACATTTCGGCGCGCGGGATCACCGGGATATGGTGCCGGCGCGCTTCAAGCACTTCGGGATTGGAATATTTTACCGCCGTGGAGATCACCACCACCGACGGATCGCCGGCGAGATTTTCCTCTTGATGGCCGATAAAAATCCGCGCGCCGAGCTTGGCCAAGCGGCGCGTCGCTTCGCTTTCTTGCAAGTCGGAGCCGCTGACGGCATAACCCAAATTGACCAACACCTCGGCAATGCCGCTCATGCCGATGCCGCCAATGCCGACGAAATGGATTTTATGTTTCTGCTGCAACATGAAAATTCACTAACTAATAATTATCCGCCCACCAGCGCGTAACACTCTTCGACGATGCGCGCCGCCGCGTCCGGCCGCCCCATGGCACGGGCCGCCGCCGCCATTCTTTCAAGACGCGAGGGATCCGTGAAATAACTGCGAATACACTCAGCCAAGCGGGTGCCGGTCAAATCTTGATCGAGAATCATCTGCGCCGCGCCGCGCTCGTGCAGCGCCTGGGCGTTGCCGCGCTGATGATCGTAGATCGCGTAGGGATAGGGCACGAGAATCGCCGCCTTGCCGAACGCGGTCAGCTCCGCCAACGTGGTCGCGCCGGCGCGACAAATAACTAAATCGGCGCGCGCGTAGGCTTCGTCCATCTTATCGATGAAAGGCATGATCTCAGCTTCGAAGGGCAACGCCCCATACGCCTTTTGGATCGCCGCAAAATCCGCTTGGCCGGTTTGATGGGTAATGGAAATTTCCGTGCCCAGATCGATCAATTCCTTGAGCGCATCGACCAAGGCGAAATTGATCCGCCGGGCGCCCAAGCTGCCGCCGAAAATCAGCAGCGAGAATTTTTCGCCGCGGCTAATTTTTGGTAATTCACGCCAGCGCACCGGATTGCCGCTCTCGATCACCCGCGCACCGGGAAGATAATCGGCGCTCTTAGAATAAGCCGTAAAGACCCGGTCGACCCAGCGCGCTAACAATTTGTTGGTGAACCCCGGCCGCAAATTTTGCTCCATGATCGCGCAGCGAATTTTTTTTAGTTTCCCAGCGAGCAACAACGGCCCCGACGCATAACCGCCCAAACCGACGATGCAGTCAGGACAAAACTGATTTATTATTTTGAGCGAGCGCCAAAGACTCGCCGGCACGTCGTAGAGCGCCTCGACGATGCCGCGTAAACCCCGTCCCTTGATGCCTTTCACCGTCAACGTTTCCAGTTTGAATCCTTCCTTAGGCAACACCCGAAACTCGATTCCTTGTTCGGTGCCGACGAAGAGAATTTCCACAGCGCCGTCGCGCCGTTGAAACTCCCGGGCCACCGCCAGGCCGGGGAACAGATGGCCGCCGGTGCCCCCACCGGCGAAAATCACCCGCATGCTACAGTCTCCGGCGCGAGAGACCGAGCAAGATGCCCGCCTCCACCAAGTTGAGTACCATCGCCGAACCGCCGTAGCTGATGAACGGCAAAACCAATCCCTTGGTCGGCATCAATCCCATGACCACGCCCATGTGAATCAACGCCTGCAGACCGAGCAGCACGGTGAGGCCGAACGCCAAATATTGTTCGAAGGGCTCTTCGATCTTGGCGGTGAGCTGAAGGCCGCGCCAAATGATCAAGCCGAACAAAGCCAAAACCGCAATCGCCCCGAGCAATCCAAGCTCTTCGCCGATCACCGAGTAAATAAAATCGGTATGGGCCTCGGGCAGATAAAAAAGTTTTTGCCGGCTCTCGCCCAATCCCCGGCCGCCGATTTGCCCCGAACCGAAAGCGATCAGCGATTGCACGACGTGAAAGCCGCTGCCCGACGCGTCGGCCCAAGGGTCGAGAAAACTCATCAGCCGGCGCAGACGGTACTCCGCCTTGGTCATGACATAGATCAACACCGGCAGCGCCATCAGGCCAGTGGCTAGCAAGTGCTTCAGCCGCGCGCCGCCGATGAAGAGCATAAAATAGAGCAGCATGGTCAAGATCAGCACGCTGCCGAAGTCCGGTTCGAGCAGCAGCACGCCGGCGAAAATCCCGCAGACGATCAAGTGCGGCAGCACGCCCACGGAGAAGGTCTGAATCTGCTGTTCTTTTTTCGCCATCGAATGAGCGAGATAGAAAACCATCGCCAACTTGGCCAATTCCGAGGGCTGAAAGGCGAAACCCGGCAGCATGATCCAGCGCCGCGCGCCGCCGCGGTGAGAGCCGATGCCGGGAATCAATACCGCGATCAGAATCAGCAGCGTCAAGCCGAGCAGCGGATAGGCCATGCGCCGGTAAAATTCCGACGGCAACATGGAACAGATCACCAGCAAAATCGCGCCAACGCCCATGGCGATCATTTGTTTGCGGAAAAAATAAGTGCCGTCGGCGTAACGCTCCTGGGAATAGAGATAACTGGTGCTCAGTACCATGGTGAGGCCCAGGGCCAACAGCACGGCGACCGCGCAGAGCATCCATTTATCGATGGCTAGACCGTCTCTCATAATCCTTGCACCAATTTTTTAAAAACCTTGCCGCGCTCGGCGTAGTTGTGAAATTGATCGAAGCTCGAACAGGCCGGCGACAACAACACGACATCGCCCGGTTGGCCATGGGCCGCGGCGTCGCGTAGCGCGGCGCCGATGTCGTCGACCAATACGGTCGTCGTCAGCTTGCCCAAAGCATTGGCGATGGTCTGTTTCGCCGCGCCGAACAGAACCAAGCGACGCACTTTTTGTTTGACGATCGCTTCGAGGGGCGCGTACTCGCCGCCTTTATCGACGCCGCCGGCGAGTAAAATCACCGGCGCGGAAAAACTCGCCAAGGATTTCACCACCGCGCCGACGTTGGTGCCTTTGGAATCGTTGTAGTAGCGAACGCCGTCTTTTTCGCGCACGAACTCAAGACGGTGTTCGAGGCCGGGGAATTCTTCGAGCGTTTGCATAATCGCTCGGCGCGAAACACCAGCAATTTTTGCGGCCGCGATGGCGGCCATGATATTTTCTACGTTGTGCACGCCATGGATTTTTGCGCCGGCGAGCGAAAACCTCTCTTCGCCGCCGCCGTCGCGCCAAATAATTTCATTCGCCGTGGCGAACACGCCGCTGTCGACGGCGCCGAAACCGAAAGATATCACCCGCGCTTTCATTTGATCTCGAAGCTGCCACACCAAAGGATCGTCGCGGTTGAGAATCGCCACGTCGTCCGGTTGCTGGGCCGCGAAGATGCGCGCCTTGGCGCGGCAGTATTCCGCGAAGCCGGTGTAACGATCCAAATGGTCCTCGGTCAAATTGAGCAGCAAGGCGATGCGCGGACGAAAGCTTTCGACCCATTCCAATTGAAAGCTGCTGATCTCCACCACGCCCCAATCCCAGTCATGATTCACCGCGCCGATAAATGGCGCGCCCAGATTGCCACCGAGAAAGGTTTTCTGGCCGTCGGCTTGGAGCATCTTGCCGATCAAAGTCGTCGTCGTACTCTTGCCGTTGGTGCCGGTGATCGCCACCAGCGGGGAGTGAAAAAAATTGCCCGCCAGTTCAATCTCGCTCAACACCGAAATCCGTCGCGCCTGGGCGGTTTGCAAAAGCAAATGGCTCATCGGCACGCCGGGGCTCGGCACGACGTAGTCCACGCCATCGAGCTGAGCGGTCGCTTCAGCGCCGAAATGATAATCGATCGCCAAGCCGGCCAGGGCCGCCACTTCCGCGTTTAATTCTTCGGCGCTGCGCACATCGCTAACCGACACGCGGGCCTCCCGCTCGGCGAGAAAACGGGCGCACTCCCGGCCGGTGCGCGCCAGACCGATGAGCAAAAACTTTTTCCCCCTGAGATCCATTTTCAAGCGCCATATTTATCTGAGCTTCAAGGTGCTCAAGCCGATCACCGCGCAGATGAAAGAGATAATCCAAAAGCGCACGATGATCTGCGGCTCCTTCCAGCCTTTGAGTTCATAATGATGATGAATCGGCGCCATCAGAAATACCCGTTTGCGCCTGAGCTTGTAGGAAACCACTTGGAAAATCACCGACAGCGCTTCCATGACGAACACGCCGCCGACGATAATCAAGAGAATTTCGTTCTTGGTCATCACCGCGACCACGCCGAGGGCAGCGCCCAGCGCTAAAGAGCCGACATCGCCCATGAACATTTGCGCCGGATACGCGTTGTACCAAAGAAAGCCCAAGCCGGCGGCCACCACGGCGGCGCAGAAAACGCTCAACTCGCCGACGCCGGCGACGTAGGGAATCTGCAAATACTCGGCGAGCTTCAAATGTCCGGTGACGTAGGCGACCACCGCATAGGTGCCGGCGGCGACCATCACTGGGCCGATGGCCAAGCCGTCCAAACCGTCGGTAAGATTGACGGCGTTGGAAGCGCCGACGATCACCAACATGGCGAACGGAATGTACAAAACGCCGAGATCGATGCGCAGGGTTTTAATAAATGGAAAGGCGATCTCGGTGCTAAATCTCGGCTGATAGTAAAGCGCCACGGCAACGGCAAAGGCGACCAGCAATTGGCCCAACAGCTTGGCCCGCGGCGGCAGACCTTTGCTGTTTTTCCGCGTCAGCTTCAAATAGTCGTCGGCGAAGCCCACCGCGCCGGCGCCGATGGTGGCGAGCAGCGCCAGCATCACGTAGCGATTGCCAATATCGGCCAGCATCAAAGTCGAGATCGCCAAAGCGATGATGATCAACACGCCGCCCATGGTCGGCGTGCCCGCTTTGACCGCGTGGGTAGCCGGCCCGTCGTCGCGGATTTGCTGGCCGATCTGTTTCTCCGTCAACCTGCGAATCAGCCAGGGACCGAGTAAAAATGAGATCAACAACGACAACAGCGATGCCATAGCGGCGCGAAACGTAATATAGCGAAAGACATTAAAGCCGGGAAAAACCGTCGCCAACGGATATATTAGATAGTAAAGCAACTGCCCTACGCCTTCCCGCCCGATAATTCGCCGATAACTTTTTCCATCTTCATGCCGCGCGAACCTTTGACCAACAACCAGTCGCCGGTTTTGAGACTGCCGCGCAAACGCGCCGCGATGTCGCTATGATCTTTGCCGATGAAAATTTTCGCCGCAGCCATTCCCGCGGCCAGAGCGCCGCGGCGCACCGCGTCCACCTGCTTGCCGAGTAAGCAAAGCAATTGCAGTTTGGCCTCGGCCGCCGCTTTGCCCATTTGCCGATGTTCGCGTTCGCTGTGGCGGCCGAGCTCGAACATGTCGCCCAACACGGCAATCCGTTGGCCGCGACAAGGAACTTGGCTAAGCGTGCGTAGCGCCGCCCGCATGGAAGCCGGGTTGGCGTTGTAGGCGTCGTTGATAATCGCCACACCTTGCCAACGTTGCAGCTCCATGCGCATGGCGTAGGGGCGCGCCTTGCCGAGACCCCGGCGCACGGCGCTCAAACTCGCGCCGGCGCCGAGCGCCAATGCCGCGGCGCCGAGCGCGTTGCTTACATTATGATGCCCGAGATAGTTGAGCCGCACCTGGCATTCGCGCGCGCCGGCTTGCAGCGTGATCTGCACACCTTTGGCGTCTTGCAATTTAATATTCTTAGCGCGCAGCGCGCCGCCTTTGCCGTAAGTAATTTTCTTACCGGGAAATTTCGCCGCTAGTTTTTTTACCCATGGATCGTCCAGGTTGACGGCGATGGCGCCATCGGCGCGAACACATTGATACAGCGCGCCCTTTTCCCGCGCCACGCCGGCCAAGCTGCGCAAGCCTTCGAGATGAGCCGCCGCGACGGAAGTAACGAGCGCCAAATCGGCGTCGGCGATCCGCGCCAAGCGCGCGATCTCGCCGGGATGATTGGTGCCGAGTTCTACCACCGCGACGCGATCGCTTTTACGCAAACGCAGAAGCGTCAAGGGCAGCCCGACTAAATTATTGAAGTTGCCTTCGGTCTTCAAAACTTTTTTTTCTAAACGCTGACCTTTGAGCGACGCTTCCTCGAGAATCGCCGCAAGCATCTCTTTGGTCGTGGTCTTGCCGTTGGAACCGGTGATCGCCAATACCAAAGGTGAAAACTGCCGGCGCCGGTAATTAGCCAACGCTCCCAGCGCTCTCAAAGTGTCCGGCACTTTTACCACCGTCACGGTGCCCAGCGAACGGGCGGCAATCGCCCGGTGCACGATCACGCAGACCGCGCCGCGCGCCACGGCGTCGGCGACAAAGCGATGGCCGTCGAAGCGCTCGCCTTTAAGGGCGATAAAAACCGATCCCGGCTTGACCTTGGTGGAATCGGTCACCACTTCGCCGAAGCGCGATTTGTTGCCCACCCGTTGAAGCTTGCCAGCCGTCGCCGCCAAGATTTCTGCTCGACTCCACGCCATTCTCCGTACGCCTACACTCCCGCGCGCGCGCCAAGTTCTTGCCGCGCCACTTCACGATCGTCGAAATGAATTTTCTGTTTGCCGAGAATCTGATAATCCTCGTGTCCTTTACCCGCGATCAAAACTAAATCTCCCGCCTGCGCCCAACTCAAGGCGCTGCGAATCGCCAAACGCCGGTCAACTTCCATGGAATAGCCGCGCGCATCTGACGAAACCCGTAATCGATGCATCCCGGTCTTTTTCACGCCGACTTCGATCTCGTCGAGAATCACCAGCGGCTCCTCGGTGCGCGGATTGTCGGAAGTGACCATCACCCGGTCGCTCAAGCGCGCGGCGATCTCGCCCATCAGCGGCCGCTTGCCGCGGTCGCGGTCGCCGCCGCAACCGAACACCGCGATCAGCCTGCCGCCAGTCAACGGCCGCACCGCGGTTAAAACTTTTTCCAACGCGTCCGGCGTATGCGCGTAGTCGACGAGAATCGTAATGCCGCGATCATTGCCGACCTTTTCCACCCGGCCAGGAACCAATTTAAGTTGGCGAATCCCATCTCCGACAATGCCGGCGTCCAGTCCGAGCGCCGAACCCACCGCCGCCGCGCCGAGAATGTTTTGCAAGTTGGCGCCGCCGATGAGCGGCGAGTCGCAGTCGATGGACCTTCCGCGCGCGGAAATCTTGCCGTGCAGGCCGTCGACGCTTTGGCTGACGTTGAGCGGATGAACATCGAAAGACGCATTGGCGCCATAAGTCCAAACTTCTAAACCGTGAGCCCGCGCCATTTGCGCCAGTTCAGCACCGCGCGGATCGTCGCCGTAAATCACCGCGGCCTTGTTACGCTTCGGGCTGACGCCCAAATAGTCGCTGAACAGCCGGCTCTTGGCCAAAAAATAATCGTCCATATCGCGGTGGTAGTCGAGATGATCCCGCGACAGGTTGGTGAACACGCCGATGTCGAATTCCAAGCCGCGCACCCGCTCCTGGACCAAAGCGTGGGACGAAACCTCCATCGCCACCGCTTTCACGCCGGCACCGACCATTTGCGCCAACAGCTCCTCGATATCGAGTGACTCCGGTGTCGTGTGGTGCGCCGGCACCGCTTGAGCACCATAGCGATAGTTGATCGTGCCAAGAACTCCGGGCGTCAATTGGGCGCTGTTCAGAATCGACTCGAGTAAATACGTCAAGGTGGTTTTACCGTTGGTGCCGGTGACGCCGATGAGTTTTAGTCTACTGCTTGGCCGCCGATAAAAATGCGCCGACCAAAGCCCCAACGCGCGCCGCACATCTGCGACCCTAATCGCCGCGGCCTCTGTCGGCCAGCTGCCTGGGCGCGAATAGACATACCCCGCCGCTCCCTGGTGCACCGCCGCGGCGATGTAATCATGGCCGTCAACTTTTTCGCCGGCCACGGCGAAAAACATTTGCCCGTTGCCGGCGGCGCGCGAGTCGTAGGTGAGCCCGCTCACTTCTTGGTCCAGATTACCGTCAGCGGCTTCCACCTCCTCAATCGTCAAAAACTCTTTCAGTCGCATCGCCATCAGCCCTGCAAATTGAGCACTAAAACTTCCTCGTCATTCCAGTTGCCGCCGGCGGCCGGCGACTGCCTGACGACGTAACCGTTGCCTTGCAAACGCACTTTGACTTTCATCGATTGGGCTTTTTCCAATGCTTCACGCAAACTCAAACCGGTGAAATTCGGCACGGCGCCGGGGCCGCTATTGATCGCGACGGGCGTAGCGCGCTTGGTCGGCGAGCGTGCCGAAATATGTTCGATGCCCTTGGTTACCGCTGAAATCGAGGCGGCCTTTTCCGGCGCCACCGAGTAGCGGCTGAGCGCCGCTTGGGCGATGTTACGAAACACCGGCGCCGCCACCACGCCGCCATAAACCGCCGCTTCCGGCTCGTCGATCAATACTAACGCGACCAAACGCGGATCGTTGGCGGGAACGAAGCCGACAAATGAGCCGACGCGTTTTTTTGAATAGCCGCCATGAGTCGTATCGGCCTTTTGCGCCGTGCCAGTTTTACCCGCCACTTCGAAGCCCTCGACATTCGCCATGGTGCCGGTGCCGCCCTCGGTGGTGACATCGCGCAACATGGAAGCGAGCAGCTTGGCGGTTTTTTCCGAAACCACTCGGCGCACCACATGGGGCTGATTTTCCAGCAACACCTGGCCGCTCGGACTGACGATGCGCCGGGTCACGAACGGCTTCATGAGAATGCCGCCGTTGGCGATGGCGGCGTAGGCCATCACCATCTGCATCGGTGTCGTCGAGATCCCCTGGCCGAAAGCATGTGTCGCCAAGTCGATGCCCGACCAGCTGTCGACGCGACGCAGCAAACCAGGCACTTCGCCGGGCACGTCGATGCCGGTAACTTTGCCGAAACCAAATTTTTCGATGTACTTGAAGTAGCGTTCCTTCTTGACCTTCTCGGCGATCTTGGTGAAACCGATATTGCTCGACACCTGGAGAATTTTGGCGAAGGAGATCCAGCCCTGGGGATGGGTGTCGTGAATAATTTTACCGGCAAAGTGGTACTTGCCCATTTCGCAGTAAAATAAGTCTTCCTTGCCGACCACTTCTTCTTCGATGGCCGTCGCCGCGAGAATGGTTTTGAACGTCGAGCCTGGTTCGAAGCTGTCGGTCACGGCACGATTGCGTTTTTGCGCCGCGCTCTGCTCGGCGTAATGGTTCGGATCGAACGACGGATAGTTCGCCAACGCCAAGACTTCGCCAGTGCGAGGATCGACGACGATCGCGACGCCGGCCTTGGCGCGGTTTTTAACGATCGAAGCTTCGAGTTCTTTTTCAGCGATATGCTGAATCGAAGTGTCCAAGGTTAAGTGGATGTCACTGCCGGGGGGAATTTGTATGCCTTCGATGCCTTGCACCAACACGCGGCGGCCCAGCGCGTCCCGTTCGGACACCGACGAACCGGCTTCGCCGCGAATGTAATCGTTGTATTTAAGCTCCAGTCCTTCGAGCCCTTCGGAATCGCGGCCGACAAAGCCGATCACTTGCCCGGCCAGCTGACCCTGGGGATAGAGACGAATGGGCTCATAGAACATGCCGATACCGTCCAAGTTGAGCGCCTGAATTTTTTCCGCCTCCGGCGATGACAGTTGGCGCTTGATCCAGACGAAGGGTTTCTCGGAAGCGACCTTCTGCTGCACATCGGCGAGACGAAGACCGAGAATCTGTGCCAAGTTCTGACTGACTTTGTCGGCATCTTGGACGCGGTGCGGCCGGACATAGACCGATTGCGACTCCATGCTCAGCGCCAAAGGTTCGCCGGCACGGTCGAACAGAGCGCCGCGCTTGGGCTGCACGATCCACTCTTTCAGATGCTGGCGCTGGCCCAGCCGCATGAGCTTGTCGCCCTGAAGAATTTGCAACTGAAACGCCCGCCCACCGACCGTCAAGAATAGACAGAGGAATAATATTTTGGCGGCGATCAACCGGCGGTGATGACGCTGCTGCGTTCGTCTCATGGCAGAACGATGACCTGGCCTTTCTCCGGCGGGGCCAAACCCAAGCGCTGGCGCGCCAGCGCCTCCAATTTATCCGGCGAATTCAGTGTTGCTAGTTCAAATTTCAATTCACGATTTTCCTGTTCGAGACGCGTCTGTAATTTACTCGACGTCGAGAGCACGTAACCCATGCGCACCACTTGCAGGCGTAACCAGACATGGGCCAAAACGACGCCGATCAAACTAACGCCCAAGATCACGGCGAAAAAAATCCGCCAACGGGACGCCGCCGAACGTTGTGGCCGTTCGCGTTTAACGCTGGCGATCCTGCGCGGTTGCGCGCTTACTGCGCTTGCCATGCCGGTTCCTAAACTCTCTCGACCACGCGCAACTTAGCTGAGCGCGCGCGCGGATTGGCGCTAACTTCTTCGGCCGACGCCATCAACGGCCGTTTGGTGACTAGTTTAACTTTGCCGCTCCAACCGCAGCGACAGGTTAGCACCCGCGGCGGGCACAGACATTCAGTAGACCAACGGCGAAATGTCGTTTTCACCAGACGATCTTCCAATGAATGAAACGCGATAATTGCCATCCGCCCCTGGGGCCGGAGAATTTCATAACCGAAATCTAAAAACCTTTGGAGCGCGTCCAACTCGTCATTAACGGCGATGCGCAGAGCCTGAAAAACTTGCGTCGCCGGATTATGATCGCGCTTATGAACGCGCTTCACCCGGGCGACTAGTTGGGCCAACTCCTCGGTGGTGACAATCGCCTTGAGTTGACGCTCAGCAACCACCGTCCGGGCCAGCCGCCGGGCTTGCGGCTCCTCACCAAAATCGCGAAAAATTTTTTCCAGCGACGCTTCGCTATAGGTGTTGACGACCTCCGCGGCATCCAATGGCTGGCGCCGGTCCATGCGCATATCGAGCCTCCCGTTGGCGCGAAAACTAAAACCGCGCTCGGCAGAATCGATCTGATGGGATGAAACACCTAAGTCCAAGATCACTCCGTCCACCATGTCCCAACCGGCCGTGGCGAGCAGCTCGCGCGTATCGGCAAAGCTCCCTTGGAGCGCCGTGAAGCGCGCGCCGAAACGTCTCAAACGCTCGCTGGCCGCGGCCAACGCTTCGTCGTCACGATCCAAACCCAGTACTTGGCCATCGGGCTCACTGGCAATTAATATTTGCTCGCTGTGACCTCCCCCGCCCAGAGTGCCATCGAGAAACCGCTTGCCGGACTCAGGACGGAGCAACTCACCCACTTCCCGCGCCAGCACAGAAACATGCGCAAACACCGTTCAGTGACTGGTACCGTCACCCTCCCAATCGTCATCGAAACTTTCGATGGCGTCTTCGAGAGAAGTGTAGTCCTCGAAAAAGCGATCCATGCCGACAACTTTGAAAATATCGCGCAGAAACGGACTCATGCCGGCGAGCTTCAAATCGCCGTTGAGATTGCGCAGCAACTTCAAACGTTCGAGCAGAACGCCGATGCTGAGATAGTTGATGTGATCCACCGAGCGCAGATTGAGCACGACCTTGATGCGCTCTTTTTCGATTAGCGAGCCGATGGTGTCTTTGATTCGAATCATTTCCCGAAAATCGATGTCGCCCGTGATATCGATTACCGAAATATCTTGAATCGGTTTGCGCGCAAACATTCGCCACTCTCCTGGCTGCCGTCAGCCCCTCGCCGAATTTGTGTTAGAGCCCCAAGTCACCGAGAAAATCGGGATCCTGCATCAACTTGTCCTCAGCCTCGACGAAGATCTTCTTCCACGCCTCGTGATCCCAAACGCGAAACTTTTCCAACGCCGAAACCAAGATTACATTGCGCTTGAGGTCCGCGTACTTGCGCAGTCCCGGAGGAATGAGGATGCGCCCATGGCTATCGAGGTTGCACTCGCAGGCGGAGGCCAAGTAATAGTTTTGGAACTGCACCATGCGCGGATCGAATTTCGGTTTCTTCTGGATTTCTTCTTCAAACTTGAGCCAGGCATCGATGGGATAAACATCCAGACAGCGTTGTCCGCCAATCAAAAAGTTTGTCATGACGATACGGTCGTCGCTCTTCCCGACCAGCACGTCACGGAATTTCACCGGGATGCTGAGCCGCCCCTTGTTATCGAGGGTATGTTCAAAGCTGCCGCGAAACATAGTTTGTCGGGACCGATTACACCTTAAAAAAATTATTTATCCCATTTTTTCCCACTAAGCGCCACTTATAACTTTCTCTATACCACCTGTCAACTAAAATGATTGGAAATTGCGAGGTTATATCGAGATTTTAGGGAGCAGCTAACCCATCATTCGAACTTCCTGGAAGCAGAGTGAAGTAATACTAAAGCGCGGCAACTTCTGGCCATCAAAGCAATCGAGACGACTACTTCCTGGGCAGCTTGGAAGATAGAAATCAAAAAATGTAGGAATTTCGCTCAGTGGTGCAAAAAGACTCTGGATTGAGCTCGTGACGGATAATAAGAAGGAGCGAACAGCAGGAATGTGGGCTAAAGTGGATCGGTAAGCCGGGTTCTGTCATGACTCTTAATAAGAATCACCGCGATCATTCATCTTGCTCCGCGATTACTCGTGGAGTCGAGCGACCATACCCGAGGGCTATGAGCGGACCGCCCAGCCCTCCTATTCGGTCTTGCTCCAGGTGGGGTTTGCCAAGCGTCCACCATCGCTGGTGAACCGGTGAGCTCTTACCTCGCCTTTTCAACCTTACCGGCCGCCGAAGCGGCAGGCGGTATGTTTTCTGTGGTACTTTCCCCCGATCACTCGGGGCCGCCGTTAACGGCCACCCTGTCCTATGGAGCCCGGACTTTCCTCCCCTGCGCGCGTGCGCGAGAGCGATCGCTTAATCCACTTTAGCCCAAGACCGAGTCTAACATTAATTCGCCGCGCCAGTAGCCTAATTGGCAAACTTTTCGGCGGGCGAATTCACTTCGCAAAATGTTGCATCGACGATGAGGCAGATTCTGCGATCGAGATTGTTGCGGTTACTGCGACATCGGTCGGACGAAAAGAATCCGTTGGCAGCTGGGGCAGAGATGAACTTTCTCGCTGCGTACAATTTCATTGCTCAACTGCGGCGGGATGTTCATGTAGCAGCCCTGACAAATTCCGCCGGCGACTTCGACCACCGCCGTGCCGCCACGACGCGAGAAGATCAACTCATAGCGCGAGATTAGATCCCCGGTTACTTGCGCGGCGATGCTTTGGCGCCGGTTCGCGGCTTCAGAAACCGCTTCATCGATACCGGTGATTTGCAATTTCAATTCCTGCTGTTGTCTTTGCCACTGCTCTTGCAGCTCGGCCATCTCGGCTTCCTTCGCTTGAATCTGCACCTTGACGGCGTCGATGTCTTGCATGATCTTGATCAGCTCTTCTTCGAGGACGCCGTTGTTTTCGCGCATCTGATCGATCTCACGCTGCAAGGCTTGGAGCTCCTTAACGTTTTTAATGCGGTTCATGCGCATCCGCTTGTCCATCGCCTTCTTGCCTTCGTCTTGAAAAACTCGGTCCTTGGCAACGCGCAATTTTTCTTTCTCAACCACAGACGCCGTCAGAACCGCGATCTCCCGTTTTTTCGCCTGAATATCTTTGCCTTTGACGTCCAGTTCGCCGAGCAAGCCCTGTTTGATGCCGGTTTGCTCTTTGATCTGCCGGTCGACAGTTTGTAACGATGCCAGAATTTCGATTTGAGCGTGCAACTTAGAATCCCCCATCCAAAAAAAATGCACCCCGTTGGGTGCATTTCTAGAACTGGAATGCTGCTAATGAAAAATAATTAATGATTGTTTTCTTACACACCCGGGAACAAATCCTCAGGTGCATTATCTATCTGGATTCGACGGCGAAGTCAAAGCGCTGGCGCGAGCCCCATGGAACCGTCGAATCGCGGTAATAATCGCCGACGTTAAAGGCCAAGCTAGCAGGAAAACTAAGGACGAAGCGGCGTATTCTGCCGCTGTTGGCGGTTGCGCAATTGCCGATCGATATCACCGGTGGCGCGAAACAGTTGGGCCAGCCAATTAATCACGTCGTTGATGCGGCTGCCGTTATTACTTGCAACGTCCGCCCATGAACGGCCGCGCTGGAAGTCGTCGGCGATACGACTGAGCGAGCCGCGGCCAAGATAAGCGACCCCGCGCAGCGCCGCGTAGGCGCCGTAGCCGACGCGCAATTGCTGGCGTTCTTGAAGCACAAGTTGCGGACTGATGTTCAATTGATAAGCCAGCGCTTCGACGACAACGCGCTCGCCGTTTTGCTCTTCGATGTAACGATCCAAACCCGCCATGCGCTTCAGCAGCTCGCGCTCGGTTTTCGCTGCCGCCGTGTCGAGGGCTTCAGCCGACGGCAGGGATTCGATACGCGCGCTACTCGGCTGATAATAACTCAGCGCTTCGGGTAGGAACGAACGCAATTGTTGAATGCGCGTCTCGTAACCGGGATGCGTCGAGAGAAAATCCGGTGTCGCACCCTTGGCGCCGGCTTTCTTTTCCATGCGCTCCCATAGATCGAGTGCCACGCGCGGATCGTAACCAGCCTTGGCCATGAGAATTAAACCGATGTGATCGGCTTCGGTCTCTTGGGCACGTCCGAAGGGCAATGCGACACCGACGCCGGTGCCGATGCCGTATGCTTGCAATACTTGGTTGGCGACCGCGGGATTGCGTCCTAACGCCACACCGAGCCCGACGCCGCCCAACTGCAAGAGCATGCCTTGGCTCATGCGCTCCGCCGGATGACGCGCCAAAGCATGGGCGACTTCGTGGCCCATGACCACGGCCAACCCCGCTTCATCACGAGCCGGGCCGAAGATGCCGGTGTAGACCGCGACTTTGCCGCCGGGCAAAGCGAAGGCATTGACCGTTTCGGGATCGTTGATGATCGAAAACTCCCAATTGTATTCCGGTTTGTTTGCCACCGCGGCGATCTTTTCACCGACCCGCCGGACGATCCGCTCGGCGTCAATATCGCGAGTCACCACGCTATCGCGCAACGTATGGCGATAGGCGTCGTCACCCAGCCCGGCTTCTTGCCCTTCGCTGACGAGAATAAATTGGTTGCGGCCGGTGTACGGCACCGTGGCGCAACCGATGAGAAGAATTATTGCGAGAATAACCGAAAATCGATGCATAGAGCGCTGGAAAAACCTCCAGCAAAAAAATTGTAACGCCCGCGCGACCGCGAAGCAATCCGCGGCCTAGAGTCCCATTTTGCCGGGGTTCATGATGTTGTTGGGATCGAGGCTTTGTTTAATTTGCCGCATCACGTGCAAGCCGTAACCATGCTCTTCGGCCATCAGCGGCGCCAATTTCACGCCAACGCCGTGGGTATATTCCATCGAACCGCCCATGCGCTGGACCAAGCGCAACAACTCTTCGATCGCCTCTTCCAAAGCGAGCTGCGCATTCGGCGTGCTCTCCTCCTCGCAACCGAGACGCATGGAAAAAAGCTCGGGTTGAATCCACAGACCGCTCTCCTGCACGCGCACCCCATGGCGCTTTACCACTTCCTGAGCGGCGCTGCGAAACGCCAATACTTGCGCGCCCGGCAGCGCGACGTGAATCCAATCGCGATAGACGCCGTCCCGGCCACGCTCGCGCCGCTGGCGCCGATTGCGCGCGAAGCGCCGGGCGATCTCATGGCGCTCGCGCCAAAAGCTTTCCGCTTCGCCGCGCGGCAAATCCCGCCCGCCGTGGGCGGCGCAAATCGCCGCGGCCAATTTTTCTTCGATGCTGACAAGCGCCTGGTTGCCTTCGAAGACCAAATAAAGCAGCGCGCCGGGCTCGTGCTTCTCTTCGTCGTCGCCGAAGTCGAGCAGCGCCGGCCGGAGTCGCTGCTGAAAAATTTTCTCGATAGCGGCGTAGCCAGTTTCGAAGGACGGAAAGTGAAAACCGCCAATCAAGCGCGCCTCGGGCGTGGGAAAGATCCGAATCGTCGCCTCGGTGATCACACCGAAGCACCCTTCGCCGCCGATCAAGAGAGAATTCAAATCGATGCCGGCCGAATGTTTCGCCACCGCGCGGGTGCGCAGGATTTCGCCATTGGGCAGCACCGCTTCTAAACCCAAAACCTGCTGACCCATGGAACCGTAAATGCCGGCGCGATAGCCAACACTATTGGTCGAAATCGCCCCGCCCAAAGTCGCCACCGGCACCGTCCAGGGATCGTGCCCCAGGATGTAATCGACGGCATTCAATCCGTGATCGAGATTTTCTAAGACGATGCCGGCCTGGACACGGGCGGAGCGCGACACCGTATCGATTTCAACCAGCCGATTCATCTGGCGCAAATCAAGCACCAGGGCCGAACGGGTCGACAAAGCGCCGCCCATCAGCCCCGACCCGCCGCCGAAGGGAATCAGCGGAATTTTTTCCGCGTTGGCGAAGCGCACCAGCCGCTGCACCTCATCGGTGGAAACCGGCGCCACCGCGCACAGAGGCTTGGCCAGTTGCGGCTGATGATGCGGGTGCATGCGCCCTTCGCTGAGGGCGTCCCAGGACAAGTCGTCGAGGTGCGCTGCCGCTGTGGAAATCCGCGCACTGTCGATGACGGTGGCAAGCTTAGCGACCAGATCGGCCATAAAAACATTCTGAGCTAGAGCAGCGTGCCGCGCAAAACCACGGCGGCAACGGTAAAGTAGATAACCAGACCAGTGACATCGACCAAGGTCGCCACGAACGGCGCCGACGCGCTGGCGGGATCGAATCCGAGCCGGCGCAAAATAAACGGCAGAATCGAACCCGCCACCGAGCCCCACATGACCACCCCAACGAGACTGAGCGAAACGGTCAACGCGATCAGAAAATAATGTTCGCCATATGTATTGAAAAGCCCTTGCCACAGTAGGATGCGCGTCAGACCGATGGTCGCGAGAATCGATCCTAAGCCCAGACCCGTAACCACCTCGCGGCGAATCACCCGCCACCAATCGCGCAGCCGCACTTCGCCGAGCGCCATGGCGCGGATCACCAGCGTGGTCGCCTGGGAGCCGGAGTTGCCGCCGCTGCTGATGATCAGCGGCACGAACAGCGCCAACACCACCGCTTTGGCAATCTCCGCCTCGAACTGTCCCATCGCCGTAGCGGTAAGCATTTCACCGAGAAATAGCGCCGCGAGCCAGCCAGCGCGCTTGCGGATCATTTGCGGTAACGGCACATCGAGATAGGGATCTTGCAGCGACGCCACGCCGCCGATCTTTTGAATATCTTCGGTGGCCTCTTCTTGCACCACTTGGACGATGTCGTCGACGCTGACCACGCCTTTGATGCGCCCCTCGGCATCGACGATGGGCATCATGAGCAAGTGATGGCGCATAAACAGTTGGCTGAGCGCTTCCTGATCCATATCGTCGCGCGCCGAAATAATTTCCGTGCGCATGACATCGCTCACCCGTTTATCGCCCGGCGCGACGATCAAGTCGCGAAACGACGCTACGCCGAGCAGTCGCTCTTCGCTGTCGACGACATAAACATAGTAAACCGTGTGCTCCCGCGCCCGCGCGTCGCGCCTGAGATAACTGATCGCTTCGTCGACGGTCATGTCGGCGCGCAAGCGCGAATAGCGCGTGTTCATCAACCCGCCGGCTTCGTCCTCGGCGTAGTCGAGGAGCCCCTTGACCTCGCGGCGGGTAGGATCGTCGAGCAGGCCCAACAAATGATCGCGCTCTTCGGCGGGCGCTTCTTGGATCAAATCGGCGGCGTCGTCCGGCGCCAACAGCCGCAGCCACAGGCGCCGCTCACCGCTCGGTAACGCCAGAACCAGCTCGGCGCGATCGCGCGCGCTCAACTGCAAAAAAAAGTCGTCGGCGGTGTCGCGCGGCAGAAATTCGAAACCCTCGACGCGCTCGGCTAGCGAGAGCACTTGCCAAGCGTCGTAGAGTTCCGCCGGAGAAAAGTTTGTTTGAGCCATAAATGCTGCGCGAGTTGCGTCGGCCGCAACGGTTTCTCATTGGTAGCACATCGATTTCGCAGTGCAATCGAAATCGCCCGTATCGGCGCGCGCGCCGCGAAAAAGACCGCCGCGGCCCGAGCAAGTGAATCAGTATGAAGGAAAGACGCAGCTAGCGCTGTCACTAGGACAGAGCGTCACGGCCGCTTCGAGGGGAATTTTGTGGATACCCGCCAGATGGTCGAGCAAACCGATACGGCTGACAAAGCCGTGATTGTCAAAAGTACAGAAGAACGGCGCACTGACGACGACAGCGGGCGGCGTATAATAGAAAGGTGCGTAAGGTGAAATCACCACGACGGATGGATAACTCGGCCAGCGCTGATAAACGTACGGGTAATAGTAAGTGAGCGGAGGAAGGGCGACAAAGCCAGGGCGTATGCGCTGATGCTGCGGCCCAGCCCAGCTGACAGCGGCAACGAGCAAACTCACTGCTAAAACGGTCAGGCTACTTTTTAGTTGTATTTTGACTCTCATGGTCGCAACGCGAAGCTGTCGCTAACGCTACTTCTTAGACGACAGCCGGCAAAAGATCTTCGCTGCGCTATTTTGCGATGAAACAAGCGAGCGCAACTGGCGAATTGAATCCGCACCGGCCCCAAGATAAGGTCCGGGGCTAATCTCCATGCTCGCCATCCTCATCGGCCTGTTCGGCTCATTCTGGTTCGCCGTCTCCATGATCTTGATCAATCGTGGCGTGCTGGCCATCGATTACTTCCGCGGCCTGTTGACCAACCTCGGCGTCAACGCGCTGTTTCTCTGGCTCTACGTGCTAATTTTCGCCGGCCCGGTGGAATTTTGGATTCCGGCGAACCTGATCTTCGTTCTCGTCGGCATTTTCGTCCCCGGCGTGGCACGCTTTTTTATTTTCAAAGGCATGGAACGGCTTGGCGCGTCGATTACCTCGTGCTTGACCAACAGCACACCGTTGTTCGCCACGTTATTCGCCGTGACGTTCTTAAGCGAACGGCCGACCTCCACGAACTTGCTCGGCACCCTGTCCATCGTCACCGGCATCGTCTCCCTCACTTGGAAAGGCGCCAGCAAAACCTGGCGCAGCCGCGATCTGTTCTTTCCCTTGACCGCCGCCTTTCTATTCGCCGCCCGCGACAACATGGTCCGCTTCGGCCTGCTGAAAATCCATTCGCCCCTGCTCGGCGCCACCATCGCGGCAACCACCTCGTTCATCACCATGACGATCTTGTATCTGCTGTTCGAAGAAAAAAAGCCGGTGAAAGAAACCGCCGCCAAAGGCTACAAACTCTTCGCCGCCGCCGGCTTCATGAATTTTCTCTCCTACGCCTTCGCCTACACCGCGCTGAGCATGGAACGGGTCTCGCTGATCTCGCCGCTGATCAACGGCTCCTCGCTGTTCATCCTGCCGCTGTCCGCGCTGCTGCTCAAAGACGTAGAAAAAATAACCCAGCGCAAAGTCGCCGCCATCCTGCTGGTGATTGTCGGCGTGTTTTTGATTTCGTGGGAGAAGATGTAGCAACATCAAGGCGTCGGGCTAGTAATCACATTCGGCCCCCGTGAACCCAAGGAATTACGGAAATTCATTGACACACCGGCATCACCCAATTAGGATTCTAGTGTGAAGTTTGTGTTTGCGCGCGAGAAGGACGGCAAAGTTCATTTCAGGAAACGCCATCCCGATGTCGCGGTTCGGGAAGTTAAGGAAATGTTCCGCTTTAGAATGGCGGTCCAGCCAGCCTACGGCGGCGCCTTGAAAGGAATCGGCCACACTCGCTCTCGCAGATTCCTCGTCGTCATCTTCAAATGGGGCAAAGACAAGAACTACGTATTTATCGTCACGGCCTATCCCGCGAAACGAGCGCACGTTGAAGTTTATTTAAGAACTGTTGGAGGAATTCAATGAAAAGGAAATGCAAGAAGTGCGGTTCGGAACTGTATCAAGCCGAGGATCTGAAATGGTTTTGTCTGTCGTGCTTGGCGCAGGAGATCGAAGGGCGCGACCGCGAAACCGCGGTCAGAGGCATATGGAGCGTTCTCGAACCCGAGACCAAATCGATAACATTACAATTGAGCGATAGCGATCTTGCCAAAGCCAAAGCGCGAGCCAGAAAGCTCGGAACGCCCTATCGGACTCTGCTAAAAGACTTTATTCACCAAGCCTTATCTTAATTAGAACAGCCTCCGATTTCTTTGGACGGCTCGTCGCTGTTCATACTGCAGCTGTCCGCGCTGCTGTTAAAAGACGTAGAAAAAATCACATTACGAAAGATCACCGCGATCCTGCTGGTGATTGTCGGCGTGTTTTTGATCTCGTGGGAAAAGATGTAAGGGAACAGCTAAACCATCCGCTAAACCGGGCGGGCAAACTCACCCGCGTTTCGGCGCCGAACTTTTACCGCCACCTCAATCCGCGCCCCGAGCCGGTTGATTATTCCCATCAACCGTTCAACGCTCATACGTCGGAAATCGGCATTGCGAATGCGCGAGAAGTCGCCCGCGTCGGTTCCGGTGAGGCTTTGCGCCTGCCGGACGCTGAGACTCTTTCGATCAAGGGCTTTGATGATTTCCGCTGCCAGAATCGCTTTCAACTGACGCACGTCAGCATCGGCGATGTCCAAATCCCGGTAAACATTTCCACTGCCCCGGATAAGTTCAAGCCGTTCCTTTTTCATTACAGCATCTCCTTCAACCTTTTCAGTCGGTCCTTGATCAATTCGATCTCGTGCCGGGGCGTCTTGATCCCTTGCGTCGATTTCTTTTGGAAAGCATGGACGACCCAGAGATCATGTCCAAGTGGCACCGCATACACCAGGCGAAACGCGTCGCCCCGAAACGCCAAGGCAATTTCAAACACGCCTGATCCAAGCCCCTTCATCGGCTTAGCTATCCCAGCCTTGCCACCTTCGGCAGCAATGCTCAGCGCATCGATCATCGTTTCCCGTGCGCCTTCAGAAAAATTATCAAATGCCCTGCGCGCTGGGGAAAGCCAAGATATGGGTCGAATCAATGGCATCGCCTTCTCTTCGCTCGTCGTATGTTGGCAGTACTGCCAAGCGCTGTCAAGTTTGGGTCGACCAGAATCACGAATGCCGATTTCACAATCGACTGATGCACCGTCGGCTCATCGCCATCGCTTACACAACCTCAGCATGAAGCGCGCATCGCTGATCACACCGCCGATCAACGGCTCGTCGCTGTTCATCCTGCAGCTGTCCGCCCAGCTATTAAAAGACGTAGAAAAAATCACCCCGCGCAAAATCGCCGCTATCCTGCGGGTGAACCTCGGGGTGTTTTTGATTTCGAGGGAAAAGATGTCGGAGTAACTTTTGCAGTCAAAAATCTATTGAGCGCCCATCCTAAATCCATCGAGCCGGATCGTTTTGCTGAAGCGCCCGACTTCCTTTTCTTCGATGCGAACCAGCTCGGCGTTGGCGAGCCAAGCATCGTTGATCTCGGTGAGCTTTTGGCCGTCGCTCGTCAATGCCGAATAGCGCAACGCTAGCGGCGTCGTCCGCAGTCGTTTCTGAAATAAATCGAAAATTGCAAATCCCGGGCCGGGTTCCTCCACCGGCCAAAGGGCTTCGGCCTTTTCTCGGTTGCGCAAAATGTACATGATCGGCCGGCCAAGAAAGCTCATCATCATTTCGTCATGCCGACGATCGCCGGCAAAGAATAACGATATCTCGGATTCGCGCAACAATACCGTCGCACCGCCGGTCTGCTTGAGCACTTGGGTGATCACTGCATGTTGAGAGCCCCGGTCATAACGCGCCTTCGGTTGTAGCCGAAAGGTGACGGCAACCTCATATCGCTTGATAATGAATTCCACCTCGGCCGCAATCACTCCAGCGACGCCGGCATATTTGCCGAACAGATCGTCGTTGACCGAAAGCAGGTTGACTGGCGCATTCTTTGATTTATCCACGTTGAGAATCTTCCCGGTGGCAAGCACTTGTTCAATGACGGTGCGATTCCAGTTGCGCTCGAAGCGGGAATATTCGAAACCTTCATGGGCAACGCTCTTACCATCGGGAAATTTTAGCAAAGCCATGATCTTGCCAGGTTCCGCCACATAACCGGGCGGCAAGCCGGCAATTTCCAACCGTCCCGAGATCGACTTCTTGGCTTCGTCGGTGCTGCGCACACGAAAAACATCGCTGACGCGACGCGACTTCGGATCGTTCGAAATAGCGACACTGACTTGTGAAGTATCGATGCCGGCCTCACGGCGCTGCTGTTGATGGTGACGGAGAAATGTCGCCGGCCAATAATGATCGAGCGCCAAGTAAACCAGAAAGGCGCAGCCAACTCGCATCCAGGCCCGGCGGGTATCCCGCTTTCGGTATTGATCGATGAGAATGATCGCTGCCATCGTCATCAGAAAAATCGCACTCACAACATAGGCGGAATCGGCGCGGTTGGCGCCGCCGCCGCGCTTAAGAAAATCCGGCAAGTCGAAGTACCACGCGAGGAATGCCCCAACCATGATCAAGAGATAAAAACCGACGAAGCCGGACACGCCGAGTAGCGCGTAGCGCGCGAAGGTTTGAGTCAACGCCGCGAGCACGATTACGTAAACCAAGAACTTGCCATCCTCAAGCAAGATTTCCGGCACCGCCAAAGCGACCTGCTGCGCGCCCGCGCCGTGAACCGCCAAGACCACGAGTTCGGTCAAAAGTGGCGGCAGGATCAACAGCGCGACGACGAAGAGCATCTTGCTCTTGAACAACATCCAGCCGTCGATCGGCCGGGTAAACCAGAAGGCCGTGGTCCCAACCAGCGGCTCTTCATGCAGCAGCAGCGGGACGATCACCAAAAGGAGAATCGTCTGGAGCAAAGGCACCAGCGTGGTGAGAGTCCGAAACATCATCTGCAAAAACGGATCGTTCCCCGGCTCGGCGATCCCCGGGGTGATCAACGCGGCGCGAAGTAACACTATCAGCAGCCACAACGCCGCCGGCACGCGCAGGCGAAAACAGTCCTTGCAAAATTGATGGTGGATTAAATTCACAGCTGATAGGTCCGTGCCAGGGTGAGAAAGATCTCGCGCAACGACATTGGACTGGCGTCGATTCGTTCGCAGCCGGCGATGCGGCTGCGTAGTTCTTGTTCCGTGCCGCCGTCGCGATACTGGCTCGCCACCAGGCTCAAACGATGGCCGGCCCGTTCCACTAGCAGCCAGCTCTCGGGGACTTGGCCGAGATCGGTAACATCCGACGCTAGCACTGCGTCGATCTTGCGGAAGCGCGCTTGAAGCGCGGCCACCGGCTCGCAGAGTTGCAGCTCGCCCTCCTTCATGATTCCGACCCAATCGGCCAATCGTTCCACTTCATCGATGTCGTGAGACGATACGAACACCGTCCACTTTTCCTGCTCGGACAGTTCGAGGACGCCGCGGACAAACTCGTCGCGGACTAAAACATCGAGGCCGCTGAAGGGCTCGTCGAGAACCAACAAGCGCGGGCGATAAACCAGCGACGAAAGCAGAGTCGCTTTCATCTTCATGCCACGCGACAGGCTTTTCAGCGGACGATCGAGCGGCAATTGATATTGCTTGAGCAAACGTTGGCAAAACCCATCGTCCCAAGTCGGGTAAAACGGTTTGCAATAGTTGAGCAGCCGACCGACGGTCATCCATTCGGGAATTTCCTGGTTCTCCGACACATAACCAATCTGAGCAAAATCTTTAGCGCCGAGCTCGGTCGACTTGACGCCCAACACCGAAGCCTCACCCTGGCTCGGCCGGATGATGTTCATGACCATCTTGATGGTGGTCGTCTTGCCAGATCCGTTGGGACCGAAAAACGCGAAGACCGACCCTTCGGGCACCGCGAGGTCGAGACTTTTTACCGCGGCGTTCGCGCCGAACGATTTTCCTAATCCGGAAGATTCGATGGCGTTAGTCAATTCTCCTCCCGCACCGATCGGCGCCAGATCTTTTCTACCGCCGGCAACAAATCCTCTAACTCTAATGAAATCAAACGAGCGTCGACCACCAGCCGTTCAATTTCTGGCTCGATCAATTCTTGCTTCTGTTGCGCTGTCGCTGGTTTGGTTGCTTCCACCGTCGTGCCGACACCCGGCTGAACCGTCAGCAGACCCTCTTCTATTAAAGTGCTGACAATCTTATGCGCGACATTAGGACTGATGCGCAGCTCTTGGCTGAGCAGCCGAACCGAAGGGAATCGATCGCCGGGCTTGAGTTGACCGCTAATCAACGCCCGCTTCACGGCCGATAGCACTTGGTCATATACGGCTGCGCCAGTTTTGAGTTGAATCGCGAAGGGCAGCATGGCGTCCTGATTGTAGTAGGACAAGCTATCGTCTGTCTATGGCGCGATCGGCGACGCTATTGCTAATAGTTTTTTGCAGGACTAATGCACCGTCGGCTCGTCGTCGTCGCTCTTACCGCCGGGGACAATTTGGAAACGTTTCTTCAATCGGTTGAGACGGCGGCGGTCGAGGTAGTTTTTGAAGTTCACCCAGGGACTGCCGGTGCGCAGGTAGAGATAGCCGAAGACCATACCGCCAAGATGGGCGAGGTGGGCGATGCCGCTTTGGCCGGAGCCGATCGAATTGTCGAAAGCGATGGACAGAAAGGGATCTTTTCTTTCTCGCTACCGACCCTCCGGTATTTTTGTCTCCTTATTTTCGCCCTCAACGATCGCCGCATATCTGTCACTGAGTTTGTAGCTCCGCGATTTTTTCGCCGGATTGGTCATTTCTATAAAACCCCTCTCCACCCAACGTTGGCAGAGAAGTGACGCCGTGCGCGGTTTGTAGCCGAACAATTCGGCGATATCGCGGGCGGTTATTCCGCTACTTTTTTCAAATAAGCTCAGCGCCTTGCGTTGGCGCGCATCCAAATCGCGCAGGGCTCTCGTTTGATCTTTGCCGCCTCGCCGGGCTTCACGCACAGCCTGGTCGCGCACTTTCTCAAAAGCGTCGGCCACGCCGTCGATAAAGTACGCCACCCATTTTGTGATGTCGCCCTCAGCCCGACCCAAATAGTAGTTGTGCGATGTGCCGACAGTCAGGGCTTCATAATAGGCCTTGAGATCGCGGGCGTAATATTCCTCGAGCGCATACAATCCTTTCAGGCCGTAGCCGCCGCGGTGGAGAATGAGCGTCGTAAGCAGGCGCGCGCTTCGCCCATTGCCATCGTAGTAAGGATGAATTGTCGCGTATTGATAATGCGCGATCCCGGCTGTGATCGGCACGGGCAGGTCGTCCTTCTGGTTGATCCATGCGACCAACTGCGCCATCAGTTCCGGCACATCCTTGGCCTCCGGCGGCATGTAAACGATAGCGCCAGAGCGGCTGTCCCGAATGAAATTCTGGCCGTTGCGATACGACGTCGGCTTCACACGCGTTTTGCCGCCCGCCATGACCAGCGCATGCAGTTTCTGGATTATCGATTCCGATATCTTATCGCGCCGTTCGGCTATCCGCTCCGCTACATCCAACGCGGCGTAGTAGCCTTTGACTTCGGCCTGATCGCGCTCGCGGCCGGCGAAGCCTTGATCTGCTTCGATCACTTTAACGACCTGCTCTTGCGTCAGCCGGTTGCCTTCGATCATGGTCGAATAATGCGTTGAAAAAAGTCGCGCCGTCTCGCGCAAACTGGCTAGCACGCGAGGATTGATCGGCAGGGTTTCGATGGCCTGGCGAACCGCTTCAATCCGCATGAGACCGTTGGCAACAGCTGGCGTAATAGCAAATCCTGGATGGAAACCGTCTTGTTTCTTCACCATGGCAGGTACGGATGAAAATATGTTGCGGAGATAATGCCGTTATTATGCCGATAATGTGCCGTTAAATCTAGCTACAGTTCTTCCCTGAGGCACTCGACTCAATAGGAACACGCTGCGCCACCCCCCGCGAGCAGATTCCGGCCAATCGAGGCCTTGATCGTTCGACTATTTGAGCGAAGATCCTATCGAATCAGAATCAAGAATTTAATGCACCGTCGGTTCATCGTCGTCGCCCTTGCCGCCGGGGAGAATCTGGAAGCGTTTCTTCAAGCGACTCAGACGGCGGCGGTCGAGGTAGTTTTTGAAGTTCACCCAGGGATTGCCAGTGCGCAGGTAGAGGTAGCCGAACACCATGCCGCCGAGATGGGCGAGGTGGGCGATGCCGCTTTGGCCGGAGCCGATCGAATTGTAGAAAGCGAGGGCGCCGATGATCCAGACGAAATATTTCATCTTGATCGGAAAGAGAAAGTAAAAATAAACGATGCGATTGGGATAGATCAGACCGTAGGCGAGCAGAATGCCGTAGACACCGGCGGAGGCGCCGATGCTGGGGATCATTTGATTGGGCAAAAAGACCGTGTTGAGAAAGCCACCGCCGATGGCGGAGATGAAATAGTAACGGAGAAAAAAGCTCGGACCCCAGCGCCGTTCCAGATCGGCGCCGAACATCCACACCGCGAGCATGTTGAACAACCAGTGCATCACGCTGCCGTGGAGAAACTGGTAAGTGAACAGCTGCCAGAGATAAAGGTTCTGTAAAACCAGCGGCGGCACCAACCCCAGGTAAAACGTCAGCTGGGATTCTAAATGGTTGCCGATCAGCGAGGCGAGAGTTTGAATCGCGAACACGCCGACATTGACGATCAACAATAACTTGACTGCCGGAGTGACGCTGCCGCCAAAATTAAATTGTCGAGTTTGATACTGCACGTTCGTCGAGTCTAACGGTTATACAATTTTGATGAAAGCGCGATGGTAATTTTTCTTTGCGTACTTTGCGTTCTTTGCGGTTAATAATTCTTATTCCGAATCTCACCCACCAAGATAAGCCTGGCGCACCAGATCGTTGCCCGCCAACTCCGCGGACGTGCCGGCGAGAATCACCGCGCCGGTCTCTAAGACGTAACCACGATGCGAAATCGCCAGCGCCATGGCCGCATTCTGTTCGACCAGCAGCACGGTCACACCGGCTTTGTTGATCGCTTGAATGTTCTCAAGAATTTGCTCGACGATCTTCGGCGCTAGTCCCATAGACGGCTCGTCGAGCAAGAGTAATTTCGGCTTCGCCATCAGCGCCCGGCCAATGGCGAGCATTTGCTGCTCGCCGCCCGACAGCGTGCCGGCGTATTGTTTTTGCCGCTCGCGCAAGCGCGGAAACATTGCGAAGACGAAATCCAATTCAGCGCTCAGTTCATGGCGCGCCCGCGTGTAAGCGCCGATGTGCAAATTTTCCAATACCGTGAAGCGTGGAAAAACTTTTCGCCCCTCGGGCACATGGGCGACGCCGCGCCGGACTATCTCGTGGGCTTCGACGTTTTCCAGTGGCGCGCCGTCGAGCTGCACCGAGCCGGTTCTCGGCCGCAACAATCCCGACAAGGTTTTCAGGGTGGTGGTTTTGCCCGCGCCGTTGCCGCCCAGCAAAGTCACCAGCTCGCCCTTCTCAACGGCGAAAGACACGCCCTTCAAAGCGTGAATCGCGTCATAGTAAACATGAATGTCATTAACGCTTAGCATTATCGGCCCAAGCCCCGTGGCCTAGATAGGCTTCGATGACGCGCGCGTCGCGGCGCACTTGATCGGGATCGCCCTCGGCGATCTTCTCGCCGTAGTCGAGCACGTGGACGCGGTCGGAGATACCCATGACCACGCGCATGTTGTGTTCGATCAAGAGAATCGCTTTGACATGGCTGCCCATCAATTGTTTGAATAGCGCCATCAGCGCTTGGGCTTCGCTGCTGTTCATACCGGCGGTCGGCTCATCGAGCAATAATAATTGCGGCTCCGCCGCCAGCGCTCTGGCGATCTCCAAGCGGCGTTGCTCGCCGTAGGAAAGCTGCTGTGCCCATTCATACTCGCGCCCGCTCAAACCAACCAGCTCGATCAACGCCTGGGCTTTGCGCGCCGCATCTTTTTCGCCCAGGTGAAATTTTTTCGCGCCGAGAAATATTTCTCCCAGGCTGATGTGCAGACGCGAATGCATGCCCACCAGCACATTGTCGAGCACAGTCATTTGCCGGAACAGGCGAATATTTTGAAACGTCCGGCTGATGCCCGCGCCGGTGATGCGATCGGGCTTCATGCCGATCAGCGAGCGCTCTTGAAAGCGAATCTCCCCTTCGTCCGGCCGATAGAGTCCGGTTAAAGTATTGAACAGCGTAGTCTTGCCGGCGCCGTTGGGACCGATGAGCGACGCGATCATGCCATCTTCGACTGCCATATTGACCCGCGCCAACGCCTGCAGGCCGCCGAAGCGTTTTGAGATATCGCGTAGTTCGAGCAAAGCCATAGTTAACTTCTACTTCGCGGTTCCCGAACACAACGACTCGGGAAAAGTTTTTCGCGCCAAGCATGTCCTGAGCCAAGTCGAAGGGACGCCACTGAAACTAAATCCGAAATCCGAAGCACGAAAGCGGCCCCGCGGACCGAAACAAACCGCAACCAAATAAACCCAAAAACGGAGAAAATCCAAAACGCCGAATCCGATTTGAAGTTGTTTGGAATTTTGTGTTTTTTTGAACATTCGAAATTGTTTCGGATTTCGAGTTTCGTGCTTCGAATTTACTTTGGCTATTTCCCCTGCTCCTGTTTCGGAGGCAGGATTCCTTGCGGGCGAAAGATCATCATGAGAATTAGAATCAAACCGAACACCATACGCTCGTATTTGGCCGGCTCGAACTGCGCCGGCAGATTGGCGAGCGATAAGTCGCCCAAGAACGGCAGCGACAGCACGGCGCCCGATTGGCGCAGGCTGTTCAGCCAAATCGACAAGCCTTTGAGTAGCTGTAGATTGAGAATCGTCACGCCAGTGGCGCCGAGGATCGCGCCGGGCACCGAGCCCATGCCGCCGACGATGACCATGGCGAGCACGCCGATCGATTCCATGAAAGTAAAACTCTCGGGATTGATAAACACCTGCTTGGCGGCGAACAAGACGCCGACTGCGCAGGCGAAGGACGCACCGACCGCGAAGCCCAACAGTTTCATGCGCACCACCGGCACGCCCATGGCGTTGGCGGCGATTTCGTCTTCGCGGATCGCTTTCCACGCCCGGCCGATGTGCGAATTTTCCAAGCGCCGGGTGACGACAATGATGACAAAGACCAGCAAGAGCACGAGAAAATAAAAATACAACGGATAGAGCTTGGCGTCGGCAATTTCTAAGCCGAAGTATTCCAATAGCGGCTTGAAAAACAGCGGCGGCTTGGCGATCGGCGCGATGCCGCGCGGGCCGTTGGTGAGATTTATCGGCTTGTCGAGATTGTTGACCAGAGCGCGCACCACTTCGGCGAAACCGAGGGTGACGATGGCTAGATAATCGCCGCGCAAACGCAACACCGGCAATCCGAGCAATGCGCCGGTGAGCGCGCCGACGACGATGCTCAAAATCAGAAAGACGAAAAACCAATTGGGCGACAGCGGAAAAAAACCACCGGCGATGAATTGATTGGCGTGGGGCGAACCGAACACCGCCCAGAGATAGGCGCCGATGGCGTAAAAGGCGACAAAGCCGAGATTGAGCAAGCCAACGAAGCCGACGACGATGTTGAGGCCCAACGCCAACGCGACGTAGATGCCGATCTGCACGGCGACTTCCAAATAGTAGGCGTTGACCGTTCCGAGCGCCGGTAAGAGCACGACCAGCACCAAGGCACCGAGGATAATTTTTGATTTGTCACTGGCGCGCGCGTAGTAGAGCAACAGCAACGACGCTTCGACCAGGAGAAAAGCCAGCACCGACTGCGGAAAAAAATACGCCAGCGTACAGCTCGCGGCGATATAAGCGCACAAGCCGGCTAGTATCCACGGCGGGCTCATGCCTTGCTCTCCCGCACGGTTTCGCCGAGCAAGCCTTTGGGGCGAAAAATCAAAATCAGGATCAACACCAAGAACGCCACGACATCTTTGTACTCCGCGCCGAAGGCGCCGTCGGTGAGCAAAGAGAGATACGACGCCGCGAAAGCTTCAAGCAGGCCGAGCAACATGCCGCCGACCATGGCGCCGGGAATGTTGCCGATGCCGCCGAGCACGGCGGCGGTGAACGCTTTCATGCCAGGGACAAAGCCGCTGTAAGGATTGACCAAGCTGTAATGGATGCCGAACAGCACACCGGCCAAACCGCCGAGCGCGCCGCCGACGAAGAAAGTCAAAGCGATCACCCGATGGACCGGCACGCCCATCAGCGACGCGGTATCGGGATCCTGCGCCACGGCGCGAATCGCCGTGCCCATTTTAGTTTTGTTGACGAAGATGTGCAGGCCTATCAACGTCAGCAGCGCCGTGACGATCACCAGCAGCGATTTGACGGGAATCACCAGCGCCGCGGCGATCGGAATATTTTTGTCGAGAAAATCCAAGCTCGGGTAGTTGAGATAAAAGGTGTTGCGCCACAGGCTTTCGAACAAGCGCAAACCGTCTTGGAGAAAAAACGACGCGCCGATGGCGGAGATCAGCGCGACCAATCGCGGCCCGCCCATGAGCGGACGGTAGGCGATGCGCTCCAGCGCCATGGCGGCGAGACCGCTGATGAACATCGCCGTGGCGATGACCAGAAAAAGAATCACCGCCGGATGCAAAGTCGCGAGCTGACCGGCGCTTTGCAACAGCAATAAAACTTCGACGCCGACAAAGGCGCCGAGGACGAAAATTTCGCTATGGGCAAAATTGATGAATTCCAAAACTCCGTAGACCATCGTGTAGCCCAACGCGATCAGGGCGTACATGAAGCCTAACACGATGCCGTCAAGCAAAACTTGAGGGAGAATTTCGAGCGCGAGTTCCAATTCGATGCTGACCCTACAACGTGCGCCATGCTAACAAATAGTTCGTGCCCTGGCTACAGGAACGGCGTTGGGAAAGCGCCGGCAATGTCGTATAGTTCGAAGCAACGTAAGGTTTGTCCATGACTGAAGTTGTGTCATCGCCCCCCATCACCGCGCCGTTGCGCCGTCTCAAACTCAAGAAAGCGGGCTGGATCGGCCTCGGCATCTTGGTTTTTTTGCTCGCCGTACTGCTGGTGATGCCCCACTTCGTCGACTTGGGTTTGTTCAAACGGACTTATCTGCCGTTACTCGAAGAGGCGCTCAACCACCGCATCGACGTCGGCGAAGTGCACTTGAGTCTGGTCCCGACGCCGGCGATCCGGCTGTCCAATCTGAAAGTCTCCGACAGCGCGGCGGCGGCCGACAATACTCTGTTCACAGCGCAGCAACTGCGCTTGAAGCTGCGCTTCTGGCCGCTCCTACGCGGCCGCTTCGAGATCACTGAGCTGGTGCTCGTCAAGCCGGTGTTCAATCTACTCAAACAACCTGACGGCTCGTTCAACTACGCCGATGCCGGCGCTAGAAAAAACCCCACGGAAACTCGCCGCGAGGCGCGAAAAAAATCTGACGCGATCAAACCCGCCGCCCGCGCGCCGGTGCCGCTGGCGATTCCCAACCGCGTGCGCGTGCAAGACGGCGAACTCAACGTCATCAGCCGCGGCAGCGCGCCGCTGCAGATTCGCGGCATCGAACTCTCGCTGCAAGAATTCGCCGGCGCGGCGCCCTTTCCGTTTCGTCTGGCGTTCAACTATCCCGGCGTCAAAAACATTTTCCTCGATGGCGAGCTCGATTACCAAGAAGACAAAGCGCTCATCGAACTGAAAAACAACCGGCTAAAAATCTCCGAGCTGACCTTCCCGGTGCAAGGCACCGTGAGCAATCTCGCCACCACGCCGCGGGTCAATCTGACCCTGCGTGGCGACAACGTCGAGGCCAAAGCGATTATGCAAATCCTCGCCAACGCCGGCCTGGCGCCGCGCGGCGTCGAAGTCAGCGGCGCCATGGACATCGCCCTGATCCTCGCCGGTCCATCCAACGCCCTCGCCAGCCAATTGCACAGTGAATTGAAGAACGTCAAGTTTCGCAGCCAACGCGCCGGCAACGGCAGCTTGAGCGGCGATGTGAAGCTCAAATTGCCCTTGGGCGGCGGTGCGCTCGCGCGCCGCTTACAAGGCAGCGGCAAACTCGCCGCCCGCGACGGCGAACTGACCAACGTCGAACTGATCAAAAAAATCCAGCGCGTCACCGGCATGATCGGATTGTCGAAGGACGAACAACGCCAAGCGACAACTTTTCAAAAACTCGAAGCCGACTTCACCCTGCACGACGGCATCGCCGATTTCTCCCGGCTCTACTTGATCAATCCGCAAATGGAAGTCGACGGCGCCGGCACCATGACGCTCGAACAACCGACGCTGAATCTAGCGCTCAACACCGCCCTCTCGTCCCGCGCCTCCGCGCGCGCCGGCCGCGCCCGCGCCGCGTCCTTCTTGAAAGACAAGCAAGGAAAAATCGTCGTGCCGCTCAAAGTCACCGGCCCAGCGGACAATCCTTCGGTGAACGTCAACAGCGAAAAGCTCGCCGAATCCGCCCTGCCAAAGTCTGTTGAAAAAGGCTTCGGCTCGTTCTTCAAAGGATTGTTCCGCAATCGCTAGTCTCTCAGGCCAGAATTAAATTCGCAGTGAGTCTCCGAACCTTTCCCCTTTGGAAAAGGGGGACCGAGGGGGATTTGGTTGAGTGGGCGGGGCTGCTATCGTTGTCGTGCCGCGGTCGGCCTTTGGAATGACGGAGCCAATTGTGAGTAAGAAAATCTCCCCTGGCCCCTCTTTTCCAAAGAGGGGTAAGAGAATAATCGCTGCGCTAGGCGTCAGCATCCGGCACCGGCAAACTGAGGATCACCGCTTGCAAACTTTTTCCCGCCAACGATTTCGTCATCGCGTCGTCGACATCACGGAGCAGCGTGTTGATTTCGGTTTCCGCGTCGCTGCGGTCGGCGGCGATTTTTAGCTTCTTGCCGGAATGGCGCACGCAGTCGAGAATCTCTTTGATAAAAATGGTTTCAGGATCGCGGCCGAGCACGTAAGTTTCGCCGTCGACGATCGGCAAAACCAGCCGGGTGTCGGCGAACATTTCCAAAAATTCTTTGACCAAGCCCGCCGGGATTTGCATATCCGCCGCCAGATCTGTGACGCTCTTGGGATCGATGCCGTAATAAAAATTGCGCCCGATGAGCAGCATGGTATGAAGCGCGAGTTTTTCTCTACCCGCCGGGCTTTGCGCCAACAGCAGCCGATCGCCTTGAAAAAAATGAATATGCTGGTGCGCATAGGCGACCTGGGCGCCGAGCAAGACGATCACCCAACCGATCTGGACCCAGAGAAGAAACAGCAAGAGAATTGCGAAGCTCGAATAGATCGCATAATACTGCGTCGATGTCGCGACAAACCGAGCGAAGCCCCAGCCGACGGTCTGCCAGAGCAGCGCGGCGACCAAGCCGCCGACCAACGCCGAGCGAATTTTCACCTGGGTGTTGGGAATGAAGATATAGACGAAGCTGAAGGCGCCCCACAGCGTCAGATAGGGCACCAACCGCAAGAGCGCGAGAACCACCTTGCCGAAGGTTTGCAATTCCACCAGCGAACTGACGAAAGCGTTGTGTTGCAGCGTCGCCGTGATCGTCACGGCGGCGAAGACTAGCACCGGACCGACCAAGATCGCACTCAGGTAATCGCTGAACTGGCGCGCCAGCTTGCGCCGCGACTTGACCCGCCAGATGTGATTGAACGCCTCTTCGATGGTGCTCATCAGCGACAGCACGGTGATAAACAGCGCGATCAAGCCGACACTGCCCAAGGCGCTGGCGCTCATCTTGTCGACGAAGCCGATCAAGTTGGCGGTGATCTCACGGCCTTTGTCGCCCAGCGGTTCGAGCGCTTCGGCGAGGGCCGGCTCCATGCGATTGTGCACGCCGAAACCCTTGAGCAGGGAAAACACCACCGCTAACAACGGCGCCAGCGACAGCAGGGTTTTGAACGCCAGCGCCATCGCTTGCAGTTTGACCAGATGCTGAAAAAAATCCCGCGCCACCATGACGCCGATCTTGAGCGACGACTGGAGCAGCCGTTTCGACCCGCTAAGCTCGTCAAGTTCTTGGTCGAGAACTTGGTCGACGACCTGGGTGCGCATCTGCTGGATCGATCGACGTTTCGTTGGCGCGGCTGGACTCATGGTTTGGTAGTTGAAAGAAAAGGAATTGTTAGATCGGAGCTTAGCAGCTTTGCTGGGCGCCGACAAAGACCTTTTGCCGACTCCGTGAAATTGACAAACCCCGCGCGCCGTCGCTATGGTGCAAAAGCAAAACGATTCACCAACGACAAACCCGTGCCGTCACAAACCTTACCCAGTAGCGCATCGTCATCAGCCCTCGCAAAGCCCGCGCTCAACGTCGGCACGTTAGTAGCGCTGACGTTTTTCTGCGTCGCCGGCGGCGCCTACGGATTGGAAGACGCCGTCGGCGCTGGCGGGCCGTTGTTGGTGCTGCTTGGAATTTTGCTTTTGCCTTGGCTCTGGAGTCTCCCCACCGCGCTGATGACCGCCGAACTATCGGCCGCGTTGCCGGAAGATGGCGGTTATGTAATTTGGGTCGAGAAAGCCTTCGGCAGATTCTGGGGCTTCCAAGAAGGTTGGCTGAGCTGGCTCTGTAGTTTCGCCGACAACGCGCTCTATCCGGTCATGTTCGTCGACTATCTCGCCTATTTGCGCGGCGACATGGCGCCCCTCGAACGCTGGCTCATCGGCGCGGCGCTGATCGTTGTCGTCACCTGGTTGAATATTCGCGGCACGCGCTTGGTCGGTGTGAGTTCGCTGCTCTTCACCTTGCTCGTGCTCGCGCCCTTCGCCGCCATGGTCGTCCTCGGCGCGCCGCAAGTCGATCCGACCCAGTGGTTGAAGCATAGTGTGAAGACCAACTGGCCGTTGCTGCTCAGCACCTTGCTTTGGAATACTTCCGGCTGGGACAACGCCGGCTGCTGCGCCGGCGACGTGGCCAATCCCCAACGCGTTTACCCGCGCGCGATGATCGTTACGGTCGTGTTAGTCACGGCCGCCTACTTGTTGCCGGTAGCGGTCGCCATCGGCGTCGATCCCAACACGCATTCATGGAAAGAAGGCGACTTCCCAAGGGTTGCTGCCGCCATCGGCGGCCCATGGCTCGGCACAGCGCTGACCTTGACGGGGCTGGTGAGCGCCGCCGGTATGTTGAACGCGCTGCTCTGCACCTCGGCGCGGGTGCCCTTCGCCATGGCCGAGCGTGCCATGCTGCCGCGCGCCCTCGCTGTCCGCCATCCGCAGTTCGCCACACCGTGGAAAGCGATCTTGATCAATAGCATCGGTGTCGCGTTACTGATTCCGTTTTCTTTTCAAGAATTGATCGAAGTCGACATGTTTCTTTACGCCGCGGCGCTGATCATCGAATTCACCGCCCTCATCTGGCTGCGCATCAAGCAGCCGCAAATGGCCCGCCCGTATCGCATCCCATGCGGCATCGCCGGCGTGGTCGCCCTAAGCCTAGCGCCAATCTTGCTCTGCCTGATCAGCATCGGCTTCGCCAACGACGCCACGCGCTACGTGAGTCTAGGCGGCATCGCGGCCGGACTACTGGTCTACTACTGGCAAACGCGCGGCGTCGCCGCACCCGCTGTTCAAAAGATTTAATTTCTTGCGACGGAATCTAGCGGCGATCTTCCGCCAGCGGCGCCGTCAATCGGCAGCGCGGTGAAATGTCTTCGGCCGCGCCATAGTGCAAGTGCAGCAGCCCTTGGTCGCCGTCTGCGGGAGTCAAGACAAACAGATCGGAAAAAACATTTTCGCAAATCGTCGGCAAACGCGGTCCGCCGAGCGCCGCGATAATGTTGGTCACCGTAATATGGCCGATCACTAACACGTTTTCATCGCGGTGGCGGCGCACGGCGTCAGCCACGGCTTGGAAATGTTCCAGCGGCCGCTTGTCATCGATGGCCACGACTTCGGGAGTAATGCGCAGAATCGCCGCCAACGGCGTCGCGGTATCGCGGGTGCGCCGCCACTGCGTCGTGATAATCGCGGTGATACAGGCGTCGCGCAGGGTTACTGCTAACGCCTGAGCGCGCGCTTCGCCTTCACGCGTCAGCCCCGGATCGGCGCCGTCGCTGAAGCGCTCCGTATGGCGAACTACAAACACTTGGCGCGCCGAAGCGAGTTTTTCGTTGCGCGCAGCGTCCGGACGGGCGGCGCAGCCGATCATGCCAACGGCGACGCAATGAAAAAAAAATAGCCAGATGATTTTTGTCGCAGCCACGTTGACAACCTCCAACCTCACGCCCATTCCGTGCTCTTACCGCAGTTCGGACAAGCGCGCCATTCGACGTTGAGCGCGTAGCCGCACTTCGAACAAAGATGGCGCGACATGAGCCGCGCCGGCGGTGAGGATTTTTGCGGCGCTTCGGCCCAGTAGACGCCGGTGAACAGACTAGTCTTGCAGCCGCTCGCTACCGTCGCGCCCGAGTGGTCGATATAGGTAACCTCGTAATGGCGCTCGTTCTGCTCAAAAACCAGCCGCGGCCAAAGGGGTTCCAGGTAATCGAGACCACGCGCCCAAGCTGGGTTTCCACTTCGTCCTTGATGCGCTGTTTGTCGAGCAAATGCATGACCACGCGATAAGCGATGGCGGCCAAAAATAAATAGAACAGCAGGGACAGCTTCATTCCAATATTGTCTTACGTCGGCAACGGGCGGGCAAGCCGCGCCCATCACTGCTTGTAGATGCGGTTGATGAAGCCTTCCTTCTCCAACTCCAACACCAAACTGTCGTCGATCAAGTCGTCGACTTTCAGTTGGCTGCCGGGCTTGCGTGACACCGCGTCTTTCACCTGCACGTCCATGCCTTCGCGGTTGACCAGCGGCACCTGCTCGAAAAGTTTAGCGCTGCTCTGATAAGCGTCTTCAAGAAACGCTTCGTTGTTATGGCGCGTGAATTTCGCCATGATTTTTTTGCTCTCGTCCTTGCGCGTCTTATAGAAATGCACGCCGTCGATGAGCGCCATCATCAGCCGCTTGATGGCGTCGCGGTTCTGCCGCAGATAACTCTTCGACAACGTCGGGCACACATAAGGAAACGGAAAGCCCTTGGGAAAATCCGCCATGCTGATCAACACCCGATGGGGCATGCCTTGGGCGAGATGAATCGTTCCCGGCGGCGCCGGAAAAGCGATGATTCGCCCGGTGCGAAACGCTGCGGCTCGTTCGGTCGATCCTCCGACTTGCAGGATCGCAACGTCTTTATCCGGTTCTAATTTCAATTCTTTCAAGAACGCCCGCGCCGCGACGTCCGAGGAGCTGCCGACCCGGCTGATGCCGATCGCCTTGCCCTTGAGCTGCTGCGCCGAACGGATCGATTCGTGGACGACCAAATCGTAGGGCAGCGTGTTGATGAAACAACCGACGGCAACGACATTGGCGCCGCCCACCGCGGCGTTGGCCGTCGCCCCGCCGGAAATATTTCCCACGGTCACCGAGCCGGCCACCACCGCGGCGATGGTCGTAGTCGACGAAGGAATGAAGATCAGATCGGCATCAAGACCATATTTCTTGTACAACGACTTTTCCTTGGCGATGTACCAATTGGCATTGGGCGAATCCACCGAACTGAAGGCCAGAGATATCTGCTGCGCGACCGCGCCGTCGCTGAGAAAAAACATCGCCAGCCATCCATACCTGAGCAACCTCCAGAGCTGAATCCTGCGCAACATGAAAACCTCCGTAAGCTTGTCGTGAGAGCGTTAACTGTCGATGACTCCTGCCTCGCTTTTACTTGAATCCGTTAGCCGACCGCAACCATCGAGGGCGAAGGATTCCACGCCGCCGCACTACTGACCGATACGAGTCTGCGACAGCGGCCCGGACGGCGCGACACACTCCTTGCGCGTCCCGGCTTCGTAGCTCATCTTACCGCTCGCCAGCGTGAAGACAAAATTTCCGCCGAGCGCTTCGGCGACGACCACGCTGCGTTGTTCCTTCGGTTCGACAAAGTGGCTCGGCTGACAGCGCCAGTGGCGCGACGACACCGAGCTCGGGATGCGTTCCAACATCTGACCGGGATAAAGTTCGCCAAGTTCGAAGCTGCGGATGGGCTTACCGGCGGGTCCGTAAATCGCCGCGACTTTGCCGTAGCCGAGATTGTGCCAATTGTCCAAGGTGATGAAGTAGCCCTGGTCGGACAGCAGCGCGTCCACCGGCGCCACAGGATTTTGCAGCGCGATCTCATGGAGCAACTTATACGAGCGGTCGGCTTGCTGCGCGTAATAGAGCGCGCTAGCGAACTTGCCCTTGCGGCTACCAGCGAAACCGACCGTGTCGCCGATACTGTCGCCAGGAACGAAGCGGATAAAATACTTTCCCGAAGCGCTGAAGAATTGAAACGGCCGCGCCGCCGGCCAATCATCGGCTTGAACCGCCCGACAAAACAGCACGCCGAACGAAAAAACCAACCACCGCAGCAGTAAATGAGTTCTCGGTTTCATCATGACCGTCCTGGCATCGGATTAGCGCCCGTAGCTCGCAACGCCGCCGCCTCACGATCATAAACCAGATACGCGATTAGCATCGCCGGCGCCAGCCAAAAATACCACAGCTCGTCGGCGAGAAACATTCTCAGCACAGCGTGAGCGAGATTGATGCCGAGATAAAGCAATGCTGCGCCGGAGCGATACCACGGCAAACGCCGGCGCGCCAGCCAACTAGCGCCTTGAATCAGCGCCGGCAATAAAATTACCTGATCGTAAGTCCAGACGAAAAAGTTAGTCGTCACCGAGACTAAAAGAATCATCGGCAAGCGCTCCGACCAGCGCCAGCTTCGTTTATGCCGCCGCCAGTAAAAGAGCAGCCAGACGATCCCGACGAGCGCAGGTAAAAGCTGTAACTCACGACCGCCAAACTCGAAAAAAAAATTAACCGCATTGCCGAGCGTCGGCGCCGGCCAGTCAAAAGGCTGGGTGATACCTTCGAGGCGCTGCAGCGCAAAATATTCCGAGTAGATCTGCGCGTTGAACAGCAGCGGAATCGCGGCGGCGCCAATCCCCGCCGCCACGGCGCCAAGCACGACGCGCCATTGTTTGCGTTGCCAGAGCCAGAGCACGAGCACAATCCAAAACAAAAAGACCAAATGCGGCTTGATCGAAAGAATCGCCAGGGCGGCGCCGAAAGCGAACCAGTTCTCCTCGCGTTCGAAATAAAGCAATGCCGTCAGGCCGAGCAAGATGAACGGCGTAATCTGCCCAAGGATCAGCGCAAAGACAATCGGCACGAAGGTCAACGCCAGCAGCCAAGGACGCCACGGCTGAACCGAAGTTTGTGGATTGTAAACGCGCCAGAGAATTTGCCCGGCAACGAGAATGCAAAGCATCTGGGCCAAGAGCCAGGCAAACTGACCGCTGCTAAAATCCAAAAAGCCGAAAGGAAATATGAACGACAATGTCCAGGGCGGATTCCACATCATGAGTGGCTCCGCACTAGCCCAGCCCGCCGCCTTTTCGACCGCGAGCAATTCCGCCGGCGAATAGGGATTGCCGCCGGCTAAAAATAATCGGCTGGCGCCCCAATACTCGACAAAATCCCTGACGCCGGTAACTGCCGGTGCGGATGCGGCGAATGCATTCAGCGCCTGGAGCAACGCCAGCGCCAAAACCACGAACGTTATTGAAGCCGAGCGGAATGTCACGAATGATCGCTTGCCACGCTACCGGTTGATATTGAATTTAGATTGCCATCGATGCCGCGGCTCTAGTGAATCTTAATGCATGAGCCGGCCGCCGTTCACATGCATCGTCTGCCCGGTGACATGCTTGGCGCCGTCGCTGGCGAGATAAGCCACCGCTTCAGCGACATCTTCGACGGCGCCGGGATGGCCGAGTGGGATGCGTTCGTTCGATTTTTCCCATTCGGCGTCGCTGTAGTGGCTGCGCACTTTGGCGGTTGCGATGCGCCCCGGAGCGACCGCATTGACGCGAATTCCGTGCGGCGCCAGTTCAAGCGCCAAAGTTCTGGTCAAACCCAAAATACCGGCTTTCGCCGCGGCGTAGGCGGAGCGATTCTCGCCACCGCTATAGGCGATGTCGGAGGAAATGTTGACGATGGCACCGGCTCTTTGCTGCTTCATCAACACCGTCACGGCGCGGCAGCAGAGAAACGTCGCGGTCAAATTAGCGTCGATGATCGTCCGCCAATGGTCGAGGGGGAAATCTTCGAACTTGTGACGAAAGAAACTACCGCCGGCGACGTTGACCAAAAGATCGATGCGTCCGTGCTTGGCGACGACCGCATCGAAACTAGTTTTGACCGCGGCTTCGTCGGATAGATTGGCGCAATGGAAATCCAGCGCGATATCGCGTTTCGCGAAATCATTGACAACATGCTTGCCCGCCTCTTGGTTCATGTCCAAGACGACAATCCGGTAGTCGTCCTTGGCGAGCCGCTCAACGACGGCTTGGCCGATGTTTCCCGCGCCTCCGGTGACGACAGCGATTTTGTTCATGATCAACTCCTCTGCGCCCATTTTAGTTTCACTATCGCACGTTCGAATTTAGCGTCAATCGTAAAGTCGATCGTAGGGGCGAAAGATTTTTCGTCCCTACCTCAATCATTCCGGCTCTTGCCAACCCCGAGAGGCTCACATAGAATTCGGCCAATTTCGCGCCCGGCGAAAAATTTTTCTTGGAGGGAACGCACCATGGCAGATAAGGCGATTGAAGTTTTGCTCAACGAGAAGAGAAGCTTTCCGCCGCCCAAGGAATTCAAAAAATCAGCCAACCTGAAAAGCGCCGCGGTGTTCAACCAGGCACGAAAAAATCCTCAGGCGTTTTGGGCCAAAGCGGCCAAGGATCTGCATTGGTTCAAACCCTGGAAGAAAGTTCACGAATGGAAATCCCCCTGGGCCAAATGGTTCATCGGCGGCAAGTTGAACGCTTCGTACAATTGCCTCGACCGCCATGTTCTCTCCGGGCGCAAAAATAAAGCGGCGATCATCTGGGAAGGCGAACCCGGCGACGAGCGCGTGCTCACCTACCGCGATGTTTGGCGCGAGGTCAACAAGTTCGCCAACGTGCTCAAAAAACTCGGCGTCAAAAAAGGCGACCGGGTTTGTTTGTACATGGGCATGGT
>SHYW01000015.1 GCA_009692615.1 Deltaproteobacteria bacterium
GCGGCCTCAACCACGGTGATCTCGCTGCGATATACTCGTTGAATTACGTCTAGTCGTTTCTCGTCTTTCATTGTCAGGGTTGTCATCCTTCCACCCTGACATAATTACGTTGCCGTTAACCCCTGACATAATCACTTTGCTACAACACGGCGGCGAATTTTAATTGAGAGTTTGCGCCGCCTTGTGCTAGATTGAGCCGATGTTGAGCGCGTCGCGGAAGTGCACACCGTTTGTCTGTCTATTATTCTTATTAAATATTTCCGGCTCTGCTGACGCCGCGCCACAAAAGGCCGCCGTCTTTGGCACTCCGACTGCGAATTTGCGCGCCGGTGCCGGGGTTGAACATGCGCTTAAAACCACTCTGAAAGAGGGCGATCCAGTGATCGTCGAAAAGTTGGAAGGCGATTGGTATCTGGTGAACGCGGCGGATGGGCAGAAGGGTTACGTTCACAAAAATCTCTTGAAGCTGGTCGCTGAGACCGCTGTGCCACCGGTTCCTGCCTCAGTTCCAACGCCAACGGTGGTGACGAAATCCGAGCCACCGCCAGCCAGGGAGCCGTTAGCGGTTAAGAACGAAGCGCCCAGTGCGCCTGCGCCCGCACCGGTTCCGGTAGCTCTCGCGGCGCAGAAAACTCCAGCGCCACCAGCGAAGTCTGCCGAAGCTAAGTCGCAGTCGATCCTGCAAATGCTCGAAGGCCACGAAGCGGAAGTGAAGATCGGTCTATTTATCGCCGGCGTTGCCTTTGTCCTCGGCTGGTTTTGCGGCGGCAGCTATTACCAACGGCGTGAGCGCAAGTCGCGCTACAAGCTGCGCTTCTAAAGCTGCCTCATATCGCAGATAATGGCGATCCTGATATTAATCGTTTTCGCTTATGTGATCGGGTCGGTGCCGAGCGGTTACTTACTGGGCAAGCTTGCCGGCGTGGATGTCCGAAGCGTCGGCAGCGGCAACATCGGCGCCACCAACGTCGCCCGCGCCCTCGGCAAAGGGCGCGGCGTTGTGACCCTTCTAGCCGACGCCGCCAAAGGATATCTTCCAGTTTTTCTTGCGCTGCGCTTGGAATTCAGTGCCACAGCGATCGCGCTGATCGCTATCGCCGCGTTTCTCGGTCATCTCTATCCGCTGTTCTTAAATTTTCACGGCGGCAAAGGCGTCGCCACGGCGCTGGGCGGGTTGTTGGCTTTGGCGCCGACGGCGACTTTGGTTTTGATTGCGGTTTTTGCTGTGGCGGTGCTAGCGAGCCGAATCGTTTCGCTGGGCGCCATCGCCGCCGCGTTGGCGGCGCCGGTGGTGCTTTGGTTCTTTTCTCAGTCGGCGGTGATTGTCGCCATGGGGGTTTTTCTCGGCGCCATGGTCATCCTGCGTCATCGCGGCAACATTCAGCGCTTACTGGCCGGCACCGAGCCGCGCCTTGGCGCGCACTAATTTTCGATAATCACTTCGACCCGGCGATTTTGCTGGCGGCCGCTTTCGTTATCGTTGCTCGCCACCGGCGCGCGGGTGCCGAGTCCCGCCGACGAGATGTTTCGACCGTTCACACCATCACGTTGCAGCGCATCGGCGACGGTGCTCGCGCGCCGTTCCGAGAGGCGCTGGTTGTAGGCTTCCGCGGCGGCGCTTTCGCGGCTAGCATGGCCTTCGACGACGATGCGCCGGTTGGGCGCGTCGCGTTTGATGATGTTGGCGATCTGATCGACTTTGCTCCGGCCATCCGGTGTCAGGTCGGCGCTGTCGAATTGGAAGTTTACGTTGGGCAGATTGACCATGACGCCGCGGCTGGTTTCGCGGGCGTCGATGTTTCTCTTCTTGAGCTCGTCGATCAAAGCGCGATTCTTGTCGATTTCGGCGCGCTGTTGGTCGATTGATTTTTGCTGTTCGTTTTGACGATTCTGCTGGCCTTGGAGCTGATCGCCGATCAACGCGCCAGTGCCGAGTCCCAAAGCACCGCCGATCGCCGCGCCCACTCCGGGACGGCCCACCGCCGCGCCGATCAAGCCGCCGGCGGCCGCGCCACCCAAAGCGCCAATGCCGGCGCCCTTTTCACGGGTGGTGATGTCGCCGCCGGCGCAACCGGCGATGAGCAACATAATCAATAGGGACCGCGCTGAAAATTGTTTAGCCAAGTTCATACATCCTCCTGCCCTGTAGAGCCCGAACGAACTGTCGGGTTCGTCACTTGGTTAGACGTTCGATAACCCAATGTGTTCTAACGCGCGGAGAAATTTTTCTCGGCGACCCAATCAGTGTGAAATTCGCGATCAATATTCCTTCTGTTTCTTCAGGCGCTCGAGTTCGCGCTTTTGGCGGTCCAGCTCGGCTTGGTTGGCATCGATCTGTTTTTGCTGGTCGGCTTGGCGATTCTGTTGGCCCTGGAGTTGATCGCCGATCAAAGCGCCGGTGCCGAGGCCCAAGGCTCCGCCGATGGCGGCGCCCGCTCCTGGATGGCCGACCGCCGCGCCGATGATGCCGCCGATGGCGGCGCCGCCCAAGGCGCCGATGCCCGCGCCCTTTTCTCGCGTCGACAAGTCGCCGCCGGCGCAACCCATTAAGCCGCTGAGCATGAGGATGACCGCGAGCGTCGCAAACAAATGTTTCATAACTACCTCCTGATGGGACGAATTCGGACCGTTTCGCAGATGAGCGATTTTAGCAAAACGGCGCTATCCCGGCAAGGAGGATTGCGCGATCAAGTGCACCACGAGCGCGGCGGCTCAGTGGAGTTAGACTTCAGTGTGCCGCGAATGTTAGCAGAAGCACCTCTGTTGACATGATAGACCTTATAAGTCTAATGTTTTTCTGCCGATTGAAAGGAAAAAATGGACACAGTTTCTCAGGAAAATATTCTCGCCGCGTTGAGCAAAGTTGAGGATCCCGAGCTGCACCGCGATATCGTCAGCTTGGGCATGGTCAAGAATCTCGGCGTCAAGGACGGCAAGGTGAGCTTCACCGTCGAGCTGACGACCCCGGCTTGTCCGTTACGCGAAACCATTGAAACCGATTGCAAAAAAGCGTTGGCGGCGGTGGCCGGCATCACCAGTTTAGAAATCAACTTCGGCGCCCAGGTGCGCGGTAGCAAAGCCGGCGCTGGCCAGACTGATCTTTTACCGTCGGTCAAGAATGTTGTATTGGTAGCGGCCGGCAAAGGTGGCGTCGGTAAATCGACGGTGGCCGCGAATTTAGCCGTGGCGCTGAAAATGCTCGGCGCCAAGACCGGCCTGCTCGACGCTGACATCTACGGCCCGTCGGTGCCGATCCTCATGGGCGTCAAAGGCGAGCCGACCAAGATCGATGTCGAAGGCGGACAAAAAATCGCGCCGACGATAGCCCACGGCATCCCGGTGATGTCCATCGGGTTTTTTCTCGATCCCGACCAAGCGGTGATTTGGCGCGGCCCGATGTTGGGCAAGGCGCTGCATCAACTGATGGCCGATGTGCATTGGGGCGAACTCGACTATCTCGTCGTCGACATGCCGCCAGGCACCGGTGACGTGCAGATTACGTTTTCACAGCAGTTGAAAGTCAGCGGCGCATTGTTAGTGGCTACCCCGCAACTGGTCGCGCTTGCCGATGTGGTGCGGGCGAAATCAATGTTCGACAAAGTGATGATTCCAATCGTCGGTTTGGTCGAGAACATGAGCTACTTCATCTGCGATGGTTGCAACAAAGAGCATGATATTTTTTCCCGCGGCGGCGCGAAAAAAGCGGCGGAGCGCTTTCAGATTCCTTTTCTCGGCGAGATTCCGATCACGCCGGCGCTGCGTCAAGGCGGCGACGAAGGAGTGCCCATATTGATTCAAGATCCCAATTCGCCGGTGAGCAAAAGTTTTCTCGAAATCGCCGGCAAGCTGGCGGGGCAATTGTCGATCGCCTCGGAGCGCGCGCAAAAGGCCCAGGGGATCAAGATCGTGACGACTTAGCTCGTTCAATTCAGTCGAAAGCAGGAGCAAAAAATGGTTACCAGAGAACAAGTCTACGAAGCGTTGCACGAATGTTACGATCCGGAGATTCCGGTCAACATCGTCGATCTCGGATTGGTTTACGGCGTCGAAGTGACCGACGATAAAGTCGCGGTGATCATGACGTTGACCGCGCCGGGTTGCGGCATGGGCGGCATGATCGCCGCCGACGCCAAGGCGAAAATCATGGCTCTCGAAGGCGTCATCGACGCCACAGTGGATCTGGTCTGGGAACCGGCGTGGAATCCGAGCATGATCGCCGAAGAGGCGAAGCAGCGGCTTGGCATCGTCTGATTCGTCGCTGGCGATTTTTTCCATGGCCGACAAACCGAGAGTTCGCGGCATCGAAGCTTTTCCCGTTCAGCAGGACGGGAAGACGATTATCTATCTTAAAGACCCGCTCAATTTCGCCACGCCGCTGGGCATTTCGCCGGTCGGTTATTTTCTTTTGGTCCATTTCGACGGGCGCCACGCTTACAACGATCTGCGCGAAGTGTTCGAACAACGGTTTCGCTCGCCGCTGGCGCGCGCCGAGTTCGATCAATTCGTCGCCATGCTCGATCAACATTATTATTTAAAGAGCGAGCGCTTCGAGAAGTACCAGCAAGTGGTGATCGACGAGTTTCGCGCGCGTCCGAGCCGCGCGCCGGCCCATGTCGGCGGCGGTTACAAGAATGATCCGGTGGAGTTGACGGCGCAGCTCGATAGTTATTTCGTCGAGGCCAAAGGTCCGGGACTTCCCGCCGCGACTAATAACACCGCCACGCCGAAGGCGATCGTCGCGCCGCACATCGATTTTCACCGCGGCGGTCCGGCCTACGCTTGGGCATACAAACCGTTGGCGGAAAGCGCCGGCGCCGATCTTTATATTATTCTCGGCACATCCCACTGCGGCGGCCAGACGCCGTACATTCTCACCCGCAAGAATTTCGAAACGCCGCTGGGCTTGGTCGAAACCGACAGCGAGTTCGTCGAGCAGTTACAAGCGCAGAGTAGCGAGGACTGTTTTGTCGACGAGTATCTCCATCGCGGCGAACACTCCATCGAGTTTCAGGTATTGTTCTTGAAATACATCGCGCAGAAACGCGCCGCGCTCAACGGCGAACCGGAAAGGCCGTTTAAAATCGTTCCGATCTTGGTGTCGTCATTCCATTCAATGATGGTCAGTCAGACCTTGCCGGAAGCAACCGCGCCGGTGGGCAATTTCTTACGAACGCTGCGCCAGTTGGCGCAACAAGACACGCGGCGGATTTGTTTCGTCGCCGGCGTCGATCTCGCCCATGTCGGCAAACAGTTTGGCGACGAAGAACCTGTTGACGAGCAGTTTCTCAAATGGGTCGAAGCGGAAGATCGTCAGTTGGTTGATCGCTTAGTCGATTTGGACGCGCCGGGCTTTTTCAACGAGATTTCCAAGGACGAAGACAAGCGCAAGATCTGCGGCTTCGCGCCGCTCTATTCACTGATTCATCTTCTCGACGGCGCGCGCGGTAATCATCTCCATTACGGTCAAGCGTTCACGCCGGAGACCGGCTCGGCGGTGACGTTTACCAGTTTGGTATTCGACTAGCTTTCGAATTCGAAATTTAGGCGGGCCGGTTTTCTAACCGGCCAATAGTCAATCGCGGACAGGAATGTCCGCGCTCTCTTATTCGGATTGATTAGGTGGTGTAGGGGCGCAATTTATTGCGCCCTTTCCAACCGCAGCGCGAAGAGGACGCGATGAATCGCGCCCCTACGGGTTTCCCTCCTCAGTGCATATGCTGGCCGCCGTCGACGCCGATGGCTTGGCCGGTCATGAAGTCGCTGTCGTCCGAGGCCAGAAAGATGACAGTGCCCACCAAGTCCGCTGGATATTGATCGCGCTGCAGAGCGCGGCTCTTTCTTCTATCGGCCAATTGCTCGGCGCTGACGACGCCTTCTTGGTTGGGGCTGGAGATAGTCAGGCCCGGCATGATCGAGTTGACGCAGATATTATCGCTGCCAACTTCCCTCGCCAGCGCGCGGGTGAAGCCGAGGACGCCGGCTTTCGACGATACGTAGTGCAGAAAAAACGGCGTGCCGCCCTGGGTCGTGCCCGATGAGATGTTGATGATCTTGCCTTTGTGCTGCTGCTTCATCGTCGGGTAGACCGCTTTCACGCAAAGAAAAAGACCTTTGACGTTCACCGCCATGACCCGGTCCCACTCGTCGGTGTCGATTTCCATGAAGGCTTTTTTCTTCAGCGCCGAGTAAAGTCCGGCGTTGTTTACCAGGATGTCGATGCGGCCGTAGGCTTTTAGGGCTGCCGCCGCCATCGCTTGAGTTTTTTCCGGCGAGGTTACATCGACCGCCACGGCGATGGCTTCACCGCCGGCTGCTTTGATGTCGGCGGCAACCTTTTGCGCCTCGACATCTTGAATGTCGGCGACGACAACTTTCGCGCCTTCTTTCGCCAACCCATGGGCGTAAGCTTTGCCGATCCCCACGCCGCCGCCGGTGACGATGGCTACTTTGTCTTTCAATCGCATGATCTGCCTCCTTTATTAAGTCTTGAAGTCAGTAAGAAAATTTTCTCGCAAAGGCGCAAAGACGCCAAGTTCGGAATTTAATTCTTCTTACCTTTGCGTCTTTGCGCCTTTGCGAGAGAAAATCTTCCGGTCTTCATGTCTTTAGTCGATAAAAATTTACCGGGTTGTCGTGTAGTATCGCTTTCTTGTGCTCATCGCTGATGTCGTCGCGTTCGAGAAATTCCGGGATGTCGCGCTTGAACATGTCGGGTAAGCGCTCGTGCGGATAGTCGGACGGCCACATCAGACATTTTGGATTGAATTGCTTCAAGACGAACGGCAGTGCTTTCTCTTCGACTTCGCAAGTGGTCCAGATTTGGCCGTTGCGAATCAGTTCGCTTGGTTTTTGCTTCAAGAGCGGCGCTTGGACGCGGTAGGGCTTTTCCATTTCTTCATCCATGCGGTCCATCATGTAGGGCAGCCAGCCGCAGCCGGCTTCGAGAAACGCCACGCGCAGTTTGGGGAAGCGCACGAACACGCCTTCGAAAACCATGTGGGTGAACTGGATCAAGATCGCGAAGGGATGTTCCAAGGTGTGGACGTGGAGAAACTTGTTGAAAAAGTCGAAGCCCATGCCGCGGCTCGGCGCGCCGTGGATCGTCAGCGGCATGTCGAGTCTTTCGGCGGCTTCATAGATCGGATCGAAGTCGCTGTGGCCGTAACCTTTGTTCAACCAAGTCACCGCCGGCAGGAGGCCGGCGACGTGGCCCAAAGATTTCGCCCGCTCCAATTCTTTCGCCGCTTCGAGCGGTTCATGCACCGGGAGGAGCGCCACACCTTTGAGCCGCGGGCTTTGTTTGACGAAGCGATCGGCGAGCCAAGAATTATAGGCGCGGGCGAGCACGCAAGCCCATTCGGGATTCTGCACGAGGCCCAAGCCGAGGCCGCCGGTTGGATAGAGGACGGTCGTGTGCACGCCCAACTCGTCGAGAAATTGCAGCCAGCGCGGCGCCGGCGTCTCTGGATCTTTGCCCGGCACGCCGGTGCCGCGGTTCCAACCGTCGAGCGAGGGAAAGTAGCCGTAGGTTTCGAAGCGCGGCGCGCTGGTGTAACGGCCGCCAAGATAGTCGTGCAGCTCGCGGTCTTTTTCTAGCACGTGGCCGTCGGCGTCGATGATCGGGTAGGAAAGGTTCATAGAGAAGCTCCTCTTAAACAAATTGGAGTAATGGAGTGGTGGAGTAATGGAGTAATGGGTTCGGATGTTTTTCCGGTTCTCTTTTCAACACTCCAGTACTCCATCACTCCAGTTCATACGAACGAAATTCCGCCATCGACGTTTACCGTCTGCCCGGTCATAAAATCGCTCAGCGGCGAGGCGAGGAACAACATCGCGCCGACAACGTCCTGGGGCACTTGGACGCGCTTCAAGGCGCGCAGGCCGGCGGAGGACTCGCGCAGGCGAATGGTTTCTTCAGTGGGATTTTCTTCCGACAGCGTGTTGCCCGGCGCCAGGCAGTTGACGTTGATGTTGTCGCCGCCGACTTCACGGGCCAGCGTGCGGGTGAAGCCGATGGTGGCGGCTTTTGACGTGACGTAGTGAATTCGTCCTGGGCTGCCGGCGAAGACCGTGCCCGAAGCGATGTTGATGATCTTGCCGGACTGCTGGGCGCGCATGGTCGGCAGCACGGCGCGGCAGCAAAAAAATAACCCGCGTAGATTGACCGCCATCAATTTATCCCATTCTTCGGGATCGATGGTTTCGATGCGGCCGCGGTTCATGGGCACGACGGAAAATATCGCCGCGTTGTTGATGAGAACATCGATGCGGCCGAAGCGCTCGATGGTTTGCGCGGCCATTTTCTTAGTCGCGTCTTCGTTGGACACATCGACGTGAAGCGGTAGAAGGGACGAAAAATCTTTCGCCCCTACCTCGGCAGCAATTTCCGCGGACGCCGCTTCGGCCCCCGGTTTGTCGATGTCGGAGATGACCACACGCGCCCCGGCACGGGCGAATCCTTTGCAGTACGCCTTGCCTATGCCATGGGCGCCGCCGGTGACGATGACGACCTTGTCTTTGAGTCCATCGATCATGGACGCGAATCATTGGAGTGGTGGAGTAATGGAGTGTTGGAGGATTGGGTCTCCCCGCCCATCATCCCATTACTCCAGTATTCCATCACTCCAATTCCCCTCACCCGATCGCCGGATTGATCAACGCCTTGGTCGGGAAGGTGCCCGGCACTTCGCCGCCAATGGAGCGAATACAGTGCTCGATGTCCTTCAAGGGAAAAATGTGACTGACCATCTGTTCCACCGGAAATTTCGTCTCTTCGATAATCCGCAGCGCGGCTTCGGTGGCGTCGTTGTCGGCGGTGAAACAGCCTTGCAGTTTGATTTCGTTCCAGACCAATTTATCCATCAACATCGGCGTCACCGTGGTGTCGCCGGTGAGTCCGCCGAGTACCATGGTCGATTGGCGATGCAGGCAGTCCACCGATTTCAAGATCGCATTGGGATTGCCCGAGACATCGATGACGACATCGCAGAGTTCGCCATTGGTTTCCTTGCGAACAACTTCGACGACATCTTCCTGTTCGACGTTGATGATGCGCGTGGCACCAAACTTTTTAGCCAATTCCAATCTCGGCATATCACGGCCGATGCCGCTGACGAAGATTTTCGCCGCGCCGGCGTGTTTCGACGCAAAGGTGCAAGACAACCCTTGCTGGCCTGGACCTTGGATGAGCACATAGTCGCCCATCTTGACGCCGCCGCGGCGGATCGCCCATTGAAAACCGTTGGCCATCACCGAACCGACAAGCGCCGCGGCTTCGGCGGACAATGATTCGCTCACTTTGGTGCACAAAACGTCGGGCGCCAAGTATAAATAGTCGGCAAAGCCACCGAACAGATGGGGCGGCAGATCGCATTTCGTTCGTCCGCCGTAGTTGGTGCGCTGGCGACAGAAGCGTTGGTTGTTGCGCCGGCAGTCGGCGCAGCGGCCGCAGCCCAGCGCGCCTTTGAGAATGACTCGGTCGCCCTCTTTGACATGATGAATCGCCGCCGCGTTCTTGCCGAGCTTTTCGATCCGGCCGAGAATCTCATGGCCGAGAATGATCGGATAGTCGACCTTGAGTTTGCCGTGCAGATATTTCACATCGGTGCCGCACACTCCGCCCATTTCGACTTTGATCAATCCGCCGTCGGCGGGAATATCGGGAATCGGATATTCGCGCAGTTCCAGTTTGTCGGGGCCGAGCAGTGTCGCACCTCTTGAGCTTGCCATGGTTTGTCCTCCTTAGATTTTTTGAGCCCGTTTAAGTTGAGATCCTTCGCTGTTCGCTCGGGATGACACGGCCCCTGATTTTTATCACAGGTCGGGTCACTTCACTCGGTATTCCTGGGAAATCTTGTCGATGAAGCCGCTGCCTTCAAGTTCCTTGACCAGTGACAGGTCGGTATAGCGGTCTGGGTTTTCTTTCAGGACTTTGGGATCTTTTTTGCCGACTTCCTGAATCGGCAGCTCGAAATACTCCCGTGATGGATAGGGCTTCAGCGGAAAGTCATATTCTTTGAAATTTTCTTCCAGCACTTCGCGATCCTGGACTTTCATGTATTTGGACAAAACTTTCATGGCGAATTCTTTATTCGACTTATAGAGCGCCACGCCTTCGATCATCGCCTTGTTGAAGTTGACCAGCTCCGCCCGGGCCTTTGCCAGGTAGGAGCGGCGCGCTACGAAGAAAAGACTGGAGTAGGGAATGTTCAGCTTCGACGCGTCGAGCAGCAGCGTCATCCCGAGTTTGCGCGCTTGCAGCGTCATCGGCGGCGTCAGCATGGCGGCATCCGCATTGTTCGTCTCGACGGCGGCGATGCGGTTGGCTTGATTGCCGACTTGCAAGAGCGCCACGTCGATGTCAGGCCGCAAACCTTCGCGCTGTAGCAGATAGCGGGCAGCGAAGTCGGCGTTGCTGCCGAAGCGGCTGATGGCGACGCGTTTTACTTCCTTGATGCTCTTGATGCCTTTGCGCGCGTAAACGCGGTTGTCCATGGTATTGCCCAAGCGGCCGAACATGACGAGGTCGAGTTGAGGCGTTGAAATCACCACTTGCGGCGAAAACATGCCGACATGTGCGTCACCGGAACTGAGCGCGGCAGCGGCGGAGGATGCGCCCTGGATAAATATCAGCTGGACGCTGTTGCCGTACTTCTCGAAGAGCTTGGCTTCCTTGGTCACCCACAGCGGCGCGAATTGGCCGACCTCGCTGGTCCACACGACATTGATGTTGGCGGCGAATGCCGGCGCGAGTTGCAATGCGACTGAGGCGAGTAAGAGCGGCAATGCCGCTCTGCGCAGGAATTTTTTCATTCAAGACTCCTTAAATTGAACCTAGCACTGTCGTCGTCGACCACGCGGCTCGCCTACCCATATAGTACCGAACAGTTGGCGAATCAAGTTTGGGAAGTTACGTCAGCCGGCTATTCATGTCGATGGCTACCTTGAATATCCCGCATCGACTGCGGGATATTCAAGGTAGTTGCAAAAGGTATGATCGATGAAAAAACCGAAGTTCGGCTAGTTCCTGACGATAGATTACGGTGCGGAGATCGATCTCGAAATCCTCAAAACGGCCGCCGCATCGGCGTAGAGCGCAAACGCGCCGACGCCCCAACGATCACCAAGTCCATGCACATCGCATTGGATAATTTCAAACTCGATGAATTGATAATCGTCTATCCAGGCGAAAAACGTTACAAGCTGGCCAAGGGAGTCGAGGCTGTGCCGCTGGGGGAAATGGTGAATGCGAAGTTAGTGTCAGCAGGTATGTCGCAATTACGTGGCGAAGGGGCACGTCTCAAATCACGCGAATATGTGATCAAGATCTGGCGTCGTTCCTCCCGCGCGGAGGATGCTCAAAATGCGTGGCTTCTCGGGCGGCTGGTTAACTTACCGGTTTGCGGTTGTATATTACCTCTTCGACGAGATCTGGTCCGAAATGCCACTGTTCGGCGACCCGTTTCGCGTCTGGGCATGATGCGAGTACTATACCGGCAGAGCTGAAGGAATCGGCGTAGCTGAACGCGAAGTGAGCCATGATGACAACTCCGATACTTAAGATGAATTTGGTGAGCCTCTGTTGGTCTTGGAGGGCCTCCGCTTGGCCAACTTGCAAAGCGCTCGCGTAGCTGGAATGTGAATAGCCGCAGAGATAACCATAGATTTCCTTGAAATACTGCTTGTGAAACCCCGCCTTTACGCCGAGATCAGACCAACCGTTACCAATTCGCCAATCTCCTTCGAGTAGTTTGTCGCGTTGCTTCGGTGTGTACTCCTGAAACTGAGGCGCTGCCTCAATCTCAGACTTAAGCGCATCGATCTGCTGTTTTTCACGGGCCAAGACTTGGCGGTGTTCATCTGTTGATACATGAAACTGCTGGCGGTCAATCAGGCCACCAAGGCGCCAGGTCTTGTGCCGGAACTCAGAAATATCTCTGCGGTCCGCGGTCCCGTAAAGGTAGTAGAACACGAGGTAGGTTTCTAAGGCGGCTCGCGCGACAACCTTGACTGATGCGTGATCGATAAAAAATATGGATGAGGGGTTGTTATGTTTGACAGTGGTACCGGTGGCGAGCGTCTGCATCGATACGAGATGACGGAACAGCTTTATAGAGAGTGTCTGAGCATCATTCAGCCACTCCTCGCCAGTTTCGATCTTCTTTCCTGCCTGCGATTGAACAAGCCGGATGAAGAGGTCAAGAAGTACCGCATAGTCGGTGCTATGGGACATCGTTTTCTGAATCCTCTGTGATCTCTTTGGTGACGCGACGTTTTCTTTCGGATGGGCGAGCGCCGCTCGCCCCTACACCGGATCCGTGGCTACTTCGTAAACGTCAACCGCTTATAAACCGCGCGCACCGAATCGACGTCGCGTTTGCAGTATTCGACGATCTCGGGGAGCTTGCCGGCGCGGTAGTAGGGGTAGACTTTGGAGCCGTCGAGGTTTTCTTTGGGCGAGGGGATGCCGAGGGCTTTCGTTAGATTGTCTAGACTGACATGTTCGCGGCCCCATTTGCTCCATTCTTGCATGGTGTCGTAGATCGGTGCGTTGCGAAATCTTGTGAACGGGATGTCGCGCAGGGGTTTGATCTGGTGGATGACCGAGCGTTGGTAGAGGAAGCGCAAGTCGAAGTCGAGAATATTGTGGCCGACGAACAAATTGCAATCGACGGCGAGCTTCCAGAAATTCTTGATGATCTCGGTTTCCTCGCCCTCCAACACTTGAATCGGCGCATCGCCTGGGGGATCGATGGCGTAGCACAGGCAGATGATTTTCGCCGTGGCCGCCGACAGGCTGAGCTTCTTGATTAGTTCGGGTTCGTCGAGTTTGATCTGCGCGTCGAGCAGGCCATTGTCTTGCAGCGATTTGTCGGTGGGCACGGTTTCGATGTCGAAGTAAAAGATTTTCATATTTTGTCCTGTGGTTCGCTGCCGATCGTTAGAACAGCGCCAATTCAACGTTCGACTCAGTGCCGACTTCAACGGATTCGCCGAGGCGGAGAAAGATCAATTTAAACCCAGCCACTTGGCGGCCCAGACTCTTTCTCGCCGCCTCGATGTAAATTTCCGCCTGCTGGCGATAGCGTTCGGCGCCGGCGCGTAATTCGTTTGGTTCGATCCTATCTGTCTTATAGTCGGCCAGGTAAAGCAAGCCGTTTTTCTCGTAGATCAAATCGATGACGCCTTCCATGATCTGATCCTGCCACGGCATGATCAGCGGCACTTCGCGGCCGAGAATCTTTGCCCCGGCGAGTTCATCGTAGGCTTTGGAGTGGAAGTAGTTATCTAAAATTTCGTGCAGCTCGTTTTCGACTTCCGTGCGGTGCGAAGCGAATTCCGTCGGCAAAGCGCCGTCGATGAAACTGCGCAGTTGCGCAGGGAGTTTCGCGGTCTCGCTACCGAACTGCCAAGTCTGCAAAAATCGGTGCGTCAGATCGCCGACCAGCAGCGCTGGAGTTTTGCGCGGCGGTTGCGTGCTGATTCTATCTCCGGCTTCGCTGTTCTCTTCTTCCTGGCGCTTGAGCAATGTCGGCGTCAGGAATGGCGTGATCTGCTGCGCCCTGTCAAAAACTTCCGTGCGCCGTGCCCACTTTTCTATATAAGGCTTCCAGTCGGGCTTCTTCTTCGAGCGTTTAGCTTTGGCCGGCGCGTGGCTCGGCGCACTGAGGTTCTGATGCACCACTTCGATCTCGACTACGCCTTTGCCGAGAGTGACGCGACTGGAAGAATCGGCGCCGGCGATAGAGTCGCTGAGCGTCGTGTCGAGCATAGCTTGAAAGCTGCCGCCGGAGCGCCGATTGCTCGGGGCGCAGGAGATGACGAGATGTTCTCGCGCGCGGGTCATGGCGACATAGAGCAACCGCTTTTGTTCCTCGGTGTTTCTCGCACGGTTTTTCTCGCCGATGTAGAGGCCGGCGAGGTCGGCGATTTGGCCGATGCGCGTGCCGGTGAGTCCGGTGGACCAGTCGAAGCTCGACTCGGCTTCGGCGCTATGGCGTCCTTCGGTGCCGGTCTGGCAGCCGGCGAGAATCACTATTGGAAACTCCAAGCCCTTGGCTTTGTGGATGCTCATGATGCGCACGGCGTCGAGATTTTCTTCGGCGAGGACGCTTTCGCCTTCGTCTTTGACGTCGAGGACGCGCTGTTCGAGTTGGCGGATGGCGGTTTTGAGCGTGGTCAATCCCTCGTGGCCTAACTGTTCGGCTTGCTGGCGCAGCTTGGCCAAGTTCGCCACCGCCTGCTCGCCATGGAAGTGACAAGCGGCGAGTAATTCTACCGGTAATGTGGAAAATACCCGATCGACGGCGGCGCCGACGGGCACGCTTCTCGTTTCAATATTGAGCTCGGTCAGCGCTTGATAAAGCTGCAAAAGCGTTGCGGGAAACTCCTTGTCGTCGAGCTTGGCGCTGTCGCGATAATCCAAGAGGTTATGCCTGTGCAGCTGGTAAATCTGCAAGTCGGTGAGGCCGCCCAAGGGCGAACGCAGCACGCCGACCAAGGCCAAGCGGTCATAGGGATTCTCCACCGCGCGCAGCAAATTCACCGCGTCGATAATTTCTTTTGCCGCGTAGAAATGGCGCTCACCTTCGACAACGTAGCGAATGGACTGGCGGCGAAACGGTTCCAAATAATCGTGGATGTCGGTGAGTTTGCGCATCAGGATGGCGACATCTTTGGGTTGAGCAATAACGGTCTCGCCGCGCGGGTTCAAGATTTGCGCTTTGCCCAACACCGACTCTTTCAACCAGAGCGCCAAGCTTTCGCCTTCGATGCGCCGGGCGGTTTCGGCGTCAGTCTCATCGTCTGGCGCGATGATTTTTCGCACTGAAAATTTTGTCAGCGTTGTTTGATTACTGACACGGCCGGGCGCGGGCTCGATGGCGATGTAGGGCGGTTGCAAGCCCGGTTGCGCTTGGATCAGTGTTGTAAACGCGCCGTTGACGACGTCGAGTATCGCGCCATCGCTGCGGAAGTTGGTGATCAGCCGGCACTCGATGCCGTCTTGCGCCAGGACGATGTTCTCGACCACTTCTAAATAGGCCTCGATGTCGGCACGGCGAAAGGCGTAGATCGATTGTTTCGGGTCGCCGACTACGAACAGTTTGCCGGGTTCTAGTTTAACCTTGCGCCAGTCCGATGCGCTCTGATTGGGCTGCTCGGCAAGGTAGAGAAGAATTTCATACTGGATTGGATCGGTATCCTGGAACTCGTCGATTAAAATACTTCCGTAGCGTCGCTTCAATTCGGCGCGCACGCGCTGGTGGTCGCGCACCAGGTTGCGCGCGCGCACCAGAAGGCCGTCGAAGGAGATATGGCCGTCGCGCAGGAAGCGTTCGCGAAAGGATTCGGCATAGGGCGCGAGTAGACGCCAGATGAGTGCGGTGAACTCGCCGTCGACGCCGGCCAAACCTTTGGCCGCGCGTACCAGCTCTTGGGCCGCCGCGATATCCTCCGCAGACCAGCCTTTGAGGCTGCGGCTGACGAACTTTTCCGCCAAGAGCGCGTAGCATTCAGCCAATTCTTCCGAGCGCCGGCCGGAATTTTGAAACTCATAGATCACTGCGTGGGCAGCGCGCACGAGTTTTTCATTCATGCGGTCTTCGGGATGGCGCGTGTCCAAGGCCGCCGCTTGAGCGGCTAATTTGCCGAGCCAGTCACGCAACGGCGCGGCGATTTCATTCGTTGGTTCTTGCGTGAGATCGACGGTTTCGGCGGCGAGCGATCGCGCCAGCGCTTTGATCAGATCGAGTTGGCAGCGGGCGAGAATCTTGCGCCACTCGTCGGCACGTGGACTGCTGAGCGCGAGCTCCTGATCGAGCCAGCTGTCCCACTGCTCGTCGAACAGCCGGTCGAACTCCGTGCCGTCGTCTTCGCGAAACTGCGGGTCGACGCCGGCTTCGATGGGATAGAGCCTGAGCAAATTAGCCGCGAAGCTATGGATTGTGCCGAAGTCGCTGCGTTCAAGATTGCGCAGGGCGTCGCGGATGCGCTGGTCTATTTCATCTTTGGAAAGTTGATAGAGCGCGATCAACTCTTCGACGGCGTGATAATTTTTCTTGTCGGTTTCGCTGGTCGGCTCGCGGTCGAGCTCGACGGCTAAATACGCCTGCAAGTGTTCGCGCAGGCGCAGCTTCATTTCATCGGCGGCTTTGTTGGTGAAAGTCAGAGCGACGATCTCAGTGATCTTGAGCGGATCGGGATTGCGCAAGATCAGATGCGCCAGCCGGTCGACCAGCAAAGTCGTCTTGCCGGTGCCGGCGCCGGCGGTGACGACCAGATTGCGATCGAAGGTGCTGACGGCGATCTGACGGTCGCGGGCGTCGGGCAACGATGTTTTCGCCGGACTTTCACTCATAACTTCTTCGGATCTTTGCCGCGCAAGGCGTAATGCGCTTCGGTCCGCGGATCGTTCTCGGCGCGCCATAAACTCGGCGGATGATTCTTGCGGCAAATGGTAGCGACCTCGCAGTGGCCGCAATACTCGCCACGGTGAATAAAGAAACTGCCTTGGCGCACGCCATCGGCGAGATAGGCGATGGTTTCCTGGGTGGCGGCGCCGAGAGTGCCGATCAAGCCTTCACGATCGTAGGGTGCTGTGACCAGCGGACCGTCGGCCCAGCGTTGGGCGATGTAATAAAAATCCGCTTCGATGGTGGACGCGGCTTTTCCACCTTGGCGTTCGGACCACGCTTGCGCGAGCAAATAATAAAAAGGCGGCTGCAATCTTTCGCCGCGCAGCGCCGCGCGCAAAAGATTTTTGTCCTCGGTTTTTGGCGCGCCGCCGAACTTGAACTTGTAATCGATCACACGCAGCGCATCACCATTTCGCAAGTTGCGATCGATACGATCCATGCGGCCGCGGATGGTCAGCCCTTTTAAACTATCCGGCCAGTCCTCGGGCAAGCTGCGCGCCACGTCGGTCTCCAAACTCACCGGCGCGAAGCCCGAGCTGGTAAGTTCTTTCAAATCGTTGCTGGTCACCTGTTGGAGTAATTGAATCAGCCCGAGTTTTAGCGTTTCCCACGCCAGCGGGTAGCCCACCGGATTGTTGGTTTCGTATTCGGCGAATGCGCGGGTAGCGACGGCTAGGAGAACGTTCTCGGTATTCATGTTTGCGGCCTTGCCGGTGAAATATCCGCCGTCTATCAGCGCTGCGTAAAAGCCGTTGAGAATCGTATGGCCCAGCTCGCCGAACTCGGCGGCGTTGGGGCCGAGCGCTTCTTCGGGACGGTCCATCGGCTGCAAGCCCAACACTTGGCGGGCGAAAAATTGAAACGGGCAGCGCGCGTAGGTTTCCAGCGCCGTCGGCGACAAGCCGCGCTCGGAAAAATGTTTCCAATAGCCGGCGAGTTCGCCGACCACGCCGTCGTAGGCGAGCAAGCGATCGGTGGATTGGTCGAGGGTGGCGACGATCTTACGTCCTTGCTGATAGAGCGCTGGAAGATTGCCGGTGGCTTCGATCAGCGAAGTGGGATCTTGATTCGCCAACGTCAGCCGAATCGCTAGTTCGCTGGGCAGCAGCAAGTCTTGGCGATCGAAGGGCTCCACCGTGGCTTTTTCAATCAAACTGCGCGGGATGGTGACGGTTTCGCAGATGCGACCCTGGCCGCTGAATGCTTGCTTCAATTCTTCGACATACCATGACGGCGCCAGGGCGCGACCGTTGTCATCGGCGCGTTGGTAGGAGCAGTAAAGCCGCTCGCGAGCCGCACCGACCAGGAGCGTGAACAAAAGTTTTTCTTCGTCGTAGCCGGTGAGTTTCTGATTGACCTTGTAGCCCAAGTCGGTTTCGAAAATTTCCCGGTCGCGGTCGCGCAGAAAAGCGTCTTCGCGGATGGTGCGCGGAAAGACGCCTTCGTTCATGCCGAGGACGAACAAGACGCGGAACGACAGGCCGCGCGCCGCCGTTGCCCCGAGCACCATGACGCCGTCGCGGTTGCGCCGGTCGTCGGTGACCGTGGTGCGTTCGAGCCAGTGCTCGAAGGTGTGGCTAAAATCGCCGAGGCTGACATTGTCTTCAATCTTGTCGAGCCCAGCGAGCTGATCCAGGACTTCGAGGATCGCATTGTTCGGCACGGCTTGCTCCGTTTGAGTCTCGGTCGCGATGCCAAGATATTTTTCCAACAAGATTTTCCATCGGCTCGTGTAATCTTGCCACGTCGCGTGGCTGGGCAGACTAGCGAGATCGGCGACCAGTGCGTCAACGACATCGGCGAGGGCGGTCAACTGCGGCGCGGCGATTTTGATGACGCGCGTTTCGTCGTCTTCGGAGATTTGCCGCAAAAGTAAATCGCGCTGGGTGAAACGGCGCAGCCGGCGCCATTCGCCGACCCCTTTGCAGATCGCCAGCTCGCGGGTCGCCAAGTCCCACAGCTCGGGACGCGCCTCGGATCCGGCGCTGAAGGTTTGCAGTTGGAAATAGGGCGACGAGAGCAGATCGATGACTTGGCTGCGGAGATAATCTTTGGCCGGCAGATTGAGCAGTAGGATGACCGCCTTGGTCAGCGGAAAATGCACCAGCGGTTCTTCGAGGCGGCCGGCGAGCGGGATGCGATGTTGGGCAAAGCTTTCTCGGATGACCGCGCCGTAGGATTCCAAACCGCGCGCCACCACGCCGATCTCGTGGAAAGCGAACTTGCCGTCGTCGGTCAGGCGCAGGATCTCTTTGGCGACGGTAGCGACTTCGTCATGGATGCCGAAGGTATTGACAATCTGGCAGTGCCATTTCTTGGCGGGTTTTGCGTAGCTTCTGCTTTTATCGCTGTCGAACATGCGGGCGTTGGCTGGTAGCGCGCCGGTGGATTCCGAGTTGCCACTCGACTCGCTGGTATGTCCTTGGATGTAACGCTCGTAGAAGCGCGCGGCGAAGCTCCACGCGTCGTGACTCGGCTTGGCGGCTAACAACGGAAAGAACAGCGTGGTGGGAAAGTGGCGCACCGCAAGGAAAAAGTCCAGTTGAATCTGCGTCAAGTCGTAAAAGCCGTAGTAAAAAATCTCGCTGAACTGTTGGAGGAAGGAGGACGCTTGCGCCTGCTCGGTGGCGCGGCGGTCGAGATCGGAGAGGTCGTTGATATTTTGCGCGTCGCAGAAATGTTGCAAGGTTTGCAGCAGGTCAAGTAATTCCCCTGTGCGCTCGCTGGTGCGCTGATTGAAATGGCCCTCGCTGAGCGCCGCCAGCGCCAATACCGGATCGACTAAGCCATCGCGCAGATCGCGCAGCGTTTGCCACAGCGCGGCGCAGCCGCCGGCGCGATCTTCGATGCCAGTAAAGGGCGCGGCGCCGGGCTGGCGCGTTCGGATGATCTGACGCAGCGCTTCTTCGAGAAAAAGATCGCTGTGCAGTTGGGTTGGCGTGCCGCCGCATTCGCCGTTCAGCCGTAACGATAGCTGGTGAAAGGTCAGTAGCTGCACATTGAGCAGCGCCAAGCCGCGCTCGCGGGTCAAGAGAATTTTCAAGCGCCGGCGGATGAGATCGGACGGCACCAGGATCAACAGCGGGCAGAGCAGGTCGGTGTCTTTATGTTTGGCAATCGCTTCGACGAGCGCGTTTTCGAGATCGGGATGAAAGGGAGCGACGATGGTTTGCATGATTCGAACTTAATGTTGCGACGGGTGTCGTGCCTCAATATGAAATAGGCCAGCTGGATTGGCAAGGCAATTTCACGTCGATGACAAAATAGATTGGCGCGGATTTCTATTTGCAAATGCGCCGGCAAAGCATTAAACCCCAAGACTATGCGAGCTTTGCTTAAAATTCGTTTCATCGTCTGTTTGGTCTTCGTCCTCAACGTTTTCACTGTTGGCGTCGGCGCGCAGTCGGCCGGGTCTGGACTGGTGGTCGCCGACAGCGAACTGGCGAGCCGCGGCGGCATGGAAATCTTGCAGCGCGGCGGCAACGCCGTCGACGCGGCGATCGCTACCGCATTGGCGTTGTCAGTGGTCGACCAAGCGGCGTCGGGATTGGGCGGCGGCGGCTTCATGGTGATCTACCGGGCCAAGGACCAGAAATCTTTCGCGCTGGATTTTCGCGAGACCGCGCCGGCGGCGTCGCGCCGCGAGCTTTACACCAAAGATGGCAAGGCGGTGCCGTCGTTGAGTTTGAGCGGCGCCTTGGCCGTCGGAGTGCCGGGCGAAGTGGCGGGACTGGTCGAAGCGCACAAAAAATTTGGCACGCTGCCGTTGACCGTATTAGCCGCGCCGGCGATCAAGCTCGCCAGCGAAGGCTTTCCCATCGATCCGGCCATGCGCGTGGCCGTCGATCGCATGCAGAAAAACATGCTGCAGTATCCCGATCTCGGCCGCATCTACATGCCCAAGGGCGAGGTGCCGAAGGATGGCGACCTGATTCGCCAGAGCGAGTTGGCGGAAACGCTCAAAGCGATCGCCCAACAAGGCGCGGCGGTTTTTTATCAAGGCTGGGTCGGTCAGGCGATCGTCGAGACGCTCAAAAACGCCGGCGGTGTGATGACGCTGGACGATTTGAAAAATTACAAAGCGGTGTGGCGCGAGCCGCTGATCGGTTCATACCGCGGCAAAACCGTGATCACCATGCCGCCGCCGAGCTCGGGCGGCGTGGCGCTGTTGGAAATGCTCAACGTGTTAGAAGGCTTTAAACTTGCCGAGCTCAAGCACAACTCGTCCGACTATTTGCACCTGCTGAGCGAAACCATGAAACACGCTTTCGCCGACCGCGCGGCACACTTGGGCGATCCCGATTTTGTCCATGTGCCGATGCGCAAGCTGACGGCGAAAGAATATGCCGCGTGGATTCGCGGCCGGATCGCGATGGACAAAACTCGTCCGACGAATTTTTACGGCTACTACAATTATGACGCCGAGAAAGGCGGCACGACCCATTTCAGCGTGGTCGATCGTTTCGGCAACGCGGTGGCGACCACCCAGTCGGTGAACACACGCTTTGGATCCAAATTGCTCGCGCCGCGCACCGGCATCGTGCTCAACAACGAGATGGACGATTTCGCGATTCATGCCGACACCGGCAACGTTTACGGTTTGATCGGCAACCGGGCCAATTCGTTGGAGCCCAACAAGCGGCCGCTGAGCAGCATGTCGCCGACGATTATTCTAAACGGCAACCGCGCCGAATTAATTGTCGGCGCCGCCGGCGGGCCGCGCATCATCAACGCGACGCTGCAAACGATTGTCAACGTGCTCGATTTCAAATTGCCGGTGAAACAAGCGGTGGAAGCCGAGCGTATTCATCATCAATGGCTGCCCGAACGTTTGGGCGTCGAGGGAAAGCTCGGTGCCGAGCAGAAAAAGGCGCTGGAAGCGCGCGGCCACGTCGTGCGCGAGCAAAGCGCGCTGGGCGTGGTGCAGGCGATCACGATCAACGCCAGCGGCGTCAACGGCGCCGTCGATCCGAGAAAAGTTGAGCGGGCGAGGACGGAGTAGCAGTAAGGAGTAAGGAGTGAAAAGTAAGGAGTTGCGGATCTCCTTACTGCTTACTCCTCACTATTTACTTCTTCGCTTCCGCCACCAGTCCCAGATCGGTTTAGACAACTTCCACAAGCGCAAAACTTCGCCGGTGGATTTCAGCAACTTGCCGGCGTAGCCGCTGACGAGAAAACTGGAAATTCCGGCGGCGATGATCGGGTGGGTTTTGAGTGTGCGACCGAGGCCTAGGACGGTTGCGCCGATGTCGATGGGGGAGCGGATCTTATTAAGCGCCGCGGCCAGTTCCGTCCGTTCGCGGTCGGCGCGGTCGGTTAGCGCTTGCTTGCGCTGGGCGATATCTGCGAGCCGGTTACTCACGCGAGGTGGTCCTTAAATGATCGCGGTCTTTGCCCAGCTCTCCCAACGTGGCGGGAAACAATCCGGGGCGGGTGAGAAAGGCGCTGCGCAGTTTTAATCCAGCCATGGCGCCGACGCCGAGATAAACGGCGCTCAATATGCCGATGGCGGCGATCCAGCCTTTGTCCCAGAACAGCGCGACGATAAAGATCGTCAGCAGAATAAAGCCGAAGCTCAGACCGAAAAAAAGCAGCAGCGTGAGAATCAGCGTTTGCTTGAGCCGCTCGCGCTCTTCTTCGAGTTCGGTGGCGAACAGCTCAAGACGCGTGTGCAGGATCGCGCTCAGCGCCGCCAAGGCGGCTTTGAGCGCATGCAACACTCCCGGCCCGCTGGCGTTGCCGGCGGCGTTAAATTTCTCGAACATCGCGGAAAACTATTTGCCGCGAATCAAAAGTCCGAGCACCAGGCCGATGCCGCCGGCGATGCCCACCGCGCTCCAGGGATTCTCGCGCACGTAGTCGTCGGCGATCTCGGCGCACTCTTTGGATTTCGCGACCAAGGTTTTTTCCGCGTCGGCCAAAGCTTTTTTGCCTTCGATCAAACTCTGCTCGATCTTCTGGCGCGCTTCGGTGACTTTTTCACCCGCCTGGCTGGCGGTGGCTTTGAGTAGTCCCTCGGCGTCGGCGACCAGGTTTTTTAGATCGCCGACGAGTTTGTCTTTACTAGTGGTTTCGCCGTCCATAATGACCTCCCGTAGATCGGTTTCTGATGCTCGCCATGATAGACAGGCGCGCGTGGGGATTCAAGGTCGTTTCGGCCAAGGCGGCAAATATTATTTCTCCATGCCGCGCAAGTTGAAATCCATCTGCCAGATGCTATCCATGTTGTTCCCGACTCGGGCGTGGAGGAAGTTCCCATGGTTTTTGCGAAATGGCGGCGGTGGTTGGTTTCATGGCCGGTTTTGGCATTGCTTGTGTCTGCCTCGGCGTGGGCCCAGAGCAGCGTCAATCCCAAACTGATCGAAGCCGCCAAGAAAGAGGGCGAAGTCGTTTACTACACCACCATGACGCTCGAGCAGAGCAAGAGTGTGGCCGACCCCTTCGAAAAAAAATTCGCTGTCCGATTCAATCTGTTTCGCACCGGCGGCGGGCCGCTGCTGAATAAAATTTTTACCGCGGCCAGGGGCGGGCGCTACGATTGGGACCTGGTCTGCGGCCGGGGCGAAATGGTCTTGCCGATGCTGCAGCGCAAGTTGGTGGCTTCCTATCATTCGCCAGAGAGCAAGATGATCGACGAGCAATTGGTCGACAAGGAAGGTTACTGGACGGCGTACTACGTTAACAGTTTCGTGCTCGGTTGGAATACCAAACTGGTCAAAAAAGCGGACGTGCCGAAAACTTACGAGGAACTTCTCAACCCAAAATGGAAGGGGGGCCAGATTTCCCTCGATACCGAGGCCAACGGCATGCTCGAAGGATTGAAGCGGGTGTGGGGCAAGGACAAGGCGGTCAGCTATTTCAAACGGCTGGCAACGCTCGATCCTGTGCTCAAGCGCGGTAACACTGAGCGCGTCCAACTTACAGTCGCCGGCGAATATCCGCTGATCCTCGCTTACAATCAAGCTATTCAAAGACTCGCATCGCGCGGCGCGCCCATCGACTGGCTGGCGCTCGAACCGGCGGTGACCTAAGTCAATCCGATAATGCTCGCCGCCAAAGCGCCTCATCCCAACGCGGCGCGGCTGTTTTACGACTTCCTGCTGTCCAAGGAAGGCCAGGAAATGCTCCGCGGCTTTCAGCGCATCTCGTGCGCAAAGACGTCGATCCCGACCCGCCAAGACTTTTCCGCGGCTTTAAGATCCTCGTCGAAGATCCCGAGGACTACCAAGACTTCGACGCCACGGTGAAGCAGTATCTGGAGATTTTTAAGCTGCGGTAAATCGAAATTCGCATTGGCCGCACCCTTCGACAAAGCTCAGGGCGATCGGGAGCGCAAAAGGCGCAAAAAAGGAATCCGAATTGTAGGGGCGCGATAAATCGCGCCCTCTTGGCTCTAACTGTCGAAGGGATTCTTCAAGAGAATCGTCTGCTCGCGGCCGGGTCCGACGGAGACTAGGATTATTTCAGTGCCGATCATGGCTTCGATACGCTTCACATACTTCTGCGCGGTGGCGGGCAGGTCGGAAAAGTTTCTGATGTTATCGAGGGGTTCGTTCCAACCTTCTAACTCTTCATAGATCGGCTCGGCGCCTTGCATGATCTTGGTGCTGGCGGGGAATTCGTCGATCACTCTATTTTGATAACGATAGGCGGTGCAGATGGGGATTTTTTTAAATCCGGTCAGCACGTCGAGTTTAGTCAACGCGATACCGGTCATGCCGTTCATTCTGACCGCGTGGCGCACGCCGACGGTGTCGAACCAGCCGCAGCGCCGCGAGCGTCCGGTGGTCGCGCCGAATTCCGCGCCTTCCCGGCGCAACGTTTCGCCTTCCGGACCGTCGAGCTCGGTGGTGAACGGACCGCTGCCGACGCGCGTCGTGTAGGCTTTGGAAATGCCAATGACCTGTTGAATATGTTGCGGCCCGACTCCTGAGCCGGAACAGGCGCCGCCGGTGACGGTGCTCGACGAGGTGACATAAGGATAGGTGCCGTGGTCGACGTCGAGCAAGGTGCCCTGGGCGCCTTCGAACAGAGCGCGTTTGCCGGCGCGGATCATTTGGTCGAGGAGCAGGCCGGTGTTGGTGACGTAGCCTTTGAGTTTGTCGCGATAGCGGCCGTAGCTGTCGTGAATCTCGTTGAAGTCCAGCGCCTTCTCTTTGAGAATCGCTTTTAAATAAAAATTCTTCTCTTCGATATTGCGTTCGAGCTTTTCGCGAAAGGTGTCTTCTTCCAACAGATCGACGAAGCGGATGCCGACCCGCGCGACTTTGTCTTCATAGGCCGGGCCGATGCCGCGGCCAGTGGTGCCGATCTTGCCCTTGCCGCGCAGCCGCTCGCGGGCCAGATCGATGGCCTTGTGATAGGGCATGATGACGTGGGCCTGCTCGCTGATGCGCAGTTGCGCATCGCTGTGCAGATGGCCCTGGGCTTTCAACGCGTTTATTTCTTCGATCAAGATTTCCGGATCGACGACCACGCCGTTGCCGATGACGCAGAGTTTGTCGGCATGCAGCGCGCCGGACGGCACCAGATGCAAAATCGTTTTCTTGCCGTTGACGACCAGGGTGTGGCCGGCGTTGTTGCCGCCTTGAAAACGGACGATGATGTCGGCGTCCTGAGTAAACAGGTCGACGATCTTACCTTTGCCTTCGTCGCCCCATTGGGCGCCGATGATTGCGACGTTTGACATATTCGTTAGGCAATAGGCAATAGGCAACAGGCAATAGTCAAGAGGAATTTATCTTCCTGATGCCTGATGCCTAATGCCTGTTGCCGTCTTCTCACAGTTTGACCAACTCGGCCGAGACGATCTGCGGATGTGCCCGCAGTTCCTCTAAAACATTTTTCGGCAACCTCTCGTCGACATGGGTGAACGAGATCGCCTTGCCGCCCTTTTCACTGCGGCCAAGCTCCAAGCCGGCGATGTTGATGCCATGCTTGCCCAGGGTCGTGCCGATCAGGCCGACGACGCCGGGCACGTCATTATTTTGCAAGATCAGAATATAACCTTCGGGCGCCGCTTCGAGATAAAAATCGTTGACCCGGACGATGCGCGGATGTTTGGCGCCGAAGATCGCGCCTTCGATTTCGAGATTTTCTTTGCCGTTTTTTGCCCGCACGACGATCGAGCTGGCGAAATCGCCGACCCCTTCGCCCTTGGACTCGACGATCTTGATGCCGCGCTCTTTAGCCACCAACGGCGCGTTGACATAATTAACCGCCGACTCCATCACCGGCGTGAGCAAGCCTTTGAGCACGGCGACGGTCAGCGGCGCGATGTTGTATTGGGTCACGTCGCCGCGGTATTCGACCTGAACTTCCTTGGGCAGCGCGCCGGCCATCTGCGCGTGCAGGCTGCCGAGCTTTTCCGCCAGCGTGAGATAGGGGCGCAGCACTTGCAAAAGTTCGGGACTCACCGACGGCACGTTGACGGCGTAGCGCACTACGCCTTGGGCGAGGAATTCGACCATTTGTTCGGCCACCGCGATGGCGACGTTCAACTGGGCTTCGTCGGTGGAGGCGCCCAAGTGGGGCGTGGTGATAACTTGTTCGAGCTTGACCAGCGGATGATCGGCTGCTGGTGGTTCGTCGACATAAACGTCGAGGGCGGCGCCAGCGACTTTGCCGGATTTTATCGCGTCGGCCAAGTCCTGCTCGTCGACGATGCCGCCGCGGGCGCAATTGATTATCCGCACGCCGGTTTTCATTTTGGCGAAGGCCGCCTTGTTGATCAAACTTTGGGTGTCGGGCGTGAGCGGCACATGCACGGTGATAAAATCGGCTTTGGTTAATATTTCGTCCAGCGTGCCCGGCTCGACGCCCATGCGGGCGATGTTATCTGGCGCGATGAACGGATCGAAGCCCAACACTTTCATCTTCAAGCCGGCGGCGCGCTCGGCGACGATGCGGCCGACGTTGCCCAAGCCGATGACGCCGATGGTCTTGTTGCACAGTTCCACGCCGACAAATTTATTGCGTTCCCACTTGCCGCCCTTGAGCGAAGCCACGGCCTGGGGAATGTGGCGCGCCATGGCCATCATCAACGCCACCGTGTGCTCGCCGGTGGTGACGTTGTTGCCGCCCGGCGTGTTCATCACCACGATGCCGCGCTTGGTGGCGGCGTCGGCGTCGATGTTTTCATAGCCGACGCCGGCGCGGCCGATGACTTTTAAGTTTTTCGCTGCCTCGATCAATTCCGCGGTAATTTTCGTGCCGCTACGGATCACCCAGCCGTCGTAGATTTCGCAGATCTTTTTCAGTTCGTCCGGTTTGAGGCCGATCTTGACATCGACTTCGAAACCTTCGGCGTTTTGGAAAACCGCCAAGCCTTCGGGCGCTAGAGAATCGGTGACAAGAATTTTCATGGTTAAGCCAGAGCCTCCATCAAAACTTCCTGCGCCGCGGCGACGCCTCGGCCGAAAGGAATTTCCACGCCGAATTTTCTCAGCGCCATTTCCAAGGCGGCGACGGCGATGATGACATCGAAGGCGCCCATGTAGCCGATGTGGGCGATGCGGATCGCTTTGCCTTTGAGTTGGTCTTGGCCTTCGGCGAGGGTGACGTTCATTTTGTCGCGCAAGTATTCGAGCACGGCATCGGCGTCGATACCGGCGGGAAGATAAATTCCCGTGGCCGCCGGACTCGGGCTATCGGGCGCGAGCAATTTCAGACCCAACGCCGTGGCCGCGGCGCGGGTGGCGCGGCACAAACGATCATGGCGCGCGTAGACATTGGCCAGACCTTCGCGCTCCATCATTTGCAGGGAGGCGCGCACGCCGAAAATCAACGACACCGCCGGCGTGAATGCGCCGGAACCTTTTTGCTGGTTTTTGCGCTCGAGATTGAGATCGAAATAAAAGCGCGGCAGTTTGGCTTGTTTGGTTTTTTCCCAGGCGCGATCGCTCAGCGCGATGAAACCCAAGCCGGGCGGCAGCATCAAGGCTTTCTGCGAGCCGGTAACCAGCACGTCGATGCCCCATTCATCCAACGGCAAGTTTACCACGCCCACGGCGGTGACGCCGTCGACCAAAAACAGCGGGCCGTTTTGGGTCAGCTTGGCGATCTCTTTGATCGGATGGAGCACGGTGGTGGAAGTTTCGCTCGCTTGGATCATCACCGCTTGAATGCCGGGATTGGCCTTCAACTGTTTTTCGACGTCGGCGACTTTGACCGCTTGGCCCCATTCGACTTTCATTTCAATTGGATTCAAACCGAAGGCGTTGGCGATGTTCAACCAACGTTCGCCGAATTTACCGCCGTTGACGACCAGCACTTTATCGCCGGCGGAAAATAGATTGGCCACCGAGGCTTCCATGGCGCCGGTGCCGGAGGAGGCGAGCATCAGGACGTCATTTTTGGTGCCGAAAAGTTTTTTCAGCCCCTCGCGCGCTTCGATGAAAATTTGGTTAAATTGCGGCGTGCGGTGGTGGATCATGGTTTCCGACATCGCCAACGCCACTTCGTTGGGAATCGGTGTGGGTCCCGGTGACAGCAAATATTGCTTGATCATGGTCGATCTTCCTCTTCAGCCGCTAGCATGAGTCGATGATGTGTCGATGAGGCAGGTCAGAAGCGGACAACACGCGCCGGCATTAGCTCGACGGCATGCTCTCCACAAAAAAAACCTGGACCTCTATATTTAAGAGACCCAGGCGTTCGGCCGTCTTAGTGCTTTGCGCTTCCTCGTGGTCAATTCCACGTCCGCCAGTCGCGCAAAACTTACGAAAAACTTCTATCTCGTTAGACTATGCTTGTCAATGTGGCGGGAGGGAAGACAGAGAATTGAGACAGAGACAAAGATGCCAGATAGAGATAGAGACAGTGATTGAAAATTGCGATAAGTAGGGAGGGCGGGGCGGACTCTGTCTCAATTCTCTGTCTCTTACCCATGGAACGGCTGATTCTCTTCGATATCGACGGTACGCTGACGCGTACGGAGAACGGTTATTTGCCGTTCAACGAAGCGATTCTTCAAACCTTCGGCATCGAGGGCGACATTCGCACGGTGGTTCCCGACGGCAACACCGATCCGGCGATCGTGCGCGATATTTTTGCCGCGGCCAAGGTTCAGATCGACATCGATGACGCGCGCTGGCGGCAATTCTCCGCCAACCTCTGCGCCAGCTACGGCCAACATGTCGCCCGCGGTGAGACCACGGTGCGGGCGCTGCCTGGGGCGCTGCAATTGTTGCAAGCGCTTTCGCTGCGCGACGATTTGAGCGCCAGCGTGGTGACGGGAAATTTTGAAGCGAGCGCTATGGTGAAGCTGGCCGCGGCCGGGCTCGACGACTATGTCACCCGCGGCGCTTACGCCAGCGACTCCGATCATCGGCCAGATTTGCCGGCGCTGGCGAAACGGCGTTGGGAAGAATGGACCGAGCGGGAGATTCCCGCCGAGCGCTGCGTGATCGTCGGCGACACGCCGAAGGATTTGGAGTGCGCGCGTGCCAACGGCATGAAGTGTCTACTTGTCGGCACCGGCCGTTATCCGGTAGAAGAGCTTGAGTATTCGCGCCCGGACGCGTGCTTGGCCGATTTGGCCGATACGGCGGCGGTGCTGACAACGCTGGCGAATTTGTGATCAATGATTTGAACGCTCAGAACTTCCCCCTTTGAAAAGGGGGACTGAGGGGGATTTGAGTTTTGCGCGCATAAGAAAATCCCCCCTTCCCCCCTTTTTCAAAGGGGGGATCGGACGCAACAGGTGACGATTGGGTTAATTTCATCAGGAGGTAACTCATGCGCTATCGAACCATCGGCAATACCGGCGTGAAAATTTCCGAGATCGGTTTCGGCTGTGGCAACAACGCGGTGTTGATGGTGAAAGCGCCGTACGACGAACAGGTTAAAGTTGTCAGGCGGGCATTGGATTGCGGTATCACGTTTTTCGACACCGCGTTCGCCTACGGCTTGGGTAAATCCGAAGAAAATTTAGGCCGGATACTCAAAGATCTCGGTGTCGATCCCGTTATTTCTACCAAGATTCGACTCGAAGCCGATTGCGTCAGCGACGTGAAGGCAGCGACGATTCGCGCGGTTGAAGCCGGACTTGAAAGGCTCGGCCGCGAGCGCGTCGACTTCGTGCAATTGCACACGCGCGTGACCGTGGAGCGCGGCATGGATAAGCGCTTCAGCTTGACGCCGCAAGACGTGCTCGGCCCTGGCGGCGTGATCGATGGCTTTAAAGCGATGCGCGCCCGCGGCAAGGCCGGCTTCTTCGGCTTCAGCGGTCTCGGCGAAACGCCGGCATTGCACGAGTTGGTCGATAGCGGCGAGTTTCACGGTTTCCAGTGTTACTACAATTTACTCAATCCCAGCGCCGGCCAGCCGGTGCCGAATAATTTCAGCGCGCAAGATTACGGCTTGATCCTTGAGCGCGCCGCGGCCAAAGGCATGGGCGCATTCATCATCCGCATTCTCGCCGCCGGCGCACTCACAGCCGATCCCAGCGCCGGCGGTGGCGGCAGCGGCAACACGCTATCGCCCGGTTCCGATTATCCCATCGATCTGCAACGCACGGAGAAAGTTAAAGAGGCCCTCGGCGTCGACGGCAAAGATTTGACACAAGCGGCGATTCGTTTCGGCTTGATGCATCGAACCACGGCAGCGGTGCTGGTGGGATTTTCCAATGCCACGCATGTCGATGAGGCGGTGGGTTGTTCTGACATGCCGTCACTGTCGGAGCCGCAGATGAGCAGGGTAAGAGATCTGTGGCAGAGCGACTTCTGCTAATACTCAGGCTAACCGAATGGAGGTTCCATGGCACTTTTCTTTCACTCCGACGATGTCGATCAAATGATTCCGATTAAGGAAGCGGTCGAGATCACCGAAAACTCGTTACGCGATATGATTTCGCCCAACGGGGTTTGCGCGCCGCGCAAGCGGTTGAATCTGCATCGCAACGTCGGCGAAGGGACGTTCGACACGGTGCTCAATATTTACGCCGGCGGTTCGGCGAACTACGGCGCGGTTGGCGCGCAGGTAGCGCTGCACCGCAAGGCGATCGCCGGAGCGACCCAGCAGCGGCCGCCGTTTAATCCGGATCAGACCGAGTTGGCGTTGATTTACGATTCCGACACGGGTTCGCTGCTTGGCGTGATGGCGCATCGGCCGCGGGATTTTACCGGTGTGGCTGACTTGCGTACGCCGGCGACGAGCTTGGCCGGTTTAGATTTGTTCGCGCGCAAGGACGCGCGTCGGGTGGGGATTTATGGCTCGGGCATGCAGGCTTGGGCGACCTTCGCCGGTTTGTGCGAGATGCGTAAGATCGACAGCGCGAAAGTTTTTAGCCCGACGCCATCGCATCGCGAAGGCTTTGCGAAAAAAATTAGCGCCAAGACCGGCGTGAAGGTGACGCCGGTCGACAAGCCGGAGTTGGCGGCGAAAGATGTCGACATCATTCTCTGCATGACCAACACCAACGTGCCGGTGCTCGACGGCGCCTGGTTAGAGGCGGGCCAATACATTATTTCCGTCGTCGGCAGCAACATCGAGTTGGTCAAGAGCGGCAATCTTGCCGCGCCACGCCGGGAGATCGACGACGCAACGCTCAAGCGTTGCGACTTCATTGTCGCGCTATCGAAAGCCCAGGCGATCGATTCGCAGCAAGGCGATATCTATTGGCCGGTGCAGGATGGCGTGATTACCTGGGACAAAGTCGTCGAGATTTCCGACGTGCTTGCCGGCAAAGTCAAAGGTCGGACCAACGACAAGCAGATCATTCTCTACAAAAACCAAGGCGGTCAGGGGATCGTCGACATCGCGTTGGCGAAAAAGTGTTACGATTTGGCCAAGGCTCATGGTAAAGGCTACGAGATGAAAATCGAGCCACGCTTGAATTGGTGGGTGCAGGGTGGACGGGCGGAGACTTGGTGACATTGAAGGTTTCGAGTTTCGGGTTTTCAGTTTCGAGTTTAAGGAGAATTTGTGCAGACATATTGGAAGAATAATTTTTCTGTGGCCTTGTCTTTGGTTATCATGGTGAGTGCGAGCGAGATTCACGCGCAGGCTGAGCCTTTTTACAAAGGCAAGCAGGTTCGCATCATCGTCGGCGCGTCGGCGGGCGGGTTTTACGACCGTTGGGCGCGGTTGTTGGCGCGCTTCATTCCAAAATATTTGCCGGGCAATCCGTCGATGATCGTCCAGACGATGCCGGGCGCCGGCTCGCTGGTGGCGACCAATTACGTCTATGGCGTTGCCAAACCCGACGGCGTGACGCTGCTGATGCCCAACAGCAATACCTATCTCGAACAGCTTTCCGGCCACAAAGAAGTTCGTTTCGACCTGCGCAAGATGTCAATCATTGGCTCCCAAGAAAAAAACTTCATGCTGCTCTACATGCGCGCCGACGCGCCGTTCAAAACCGTCAGTGACCTGATCAACGCCAAAGATCCGCCCAAGTGCGGCAGCTCCGGGGTGTCGAGCGCGGGCTATATTCTCGATCGGGTTCTCGAAGTCACGCTCAACGCCAAGATCAGCACGGTGATGGGTTATCCCGGCGGCAACGAGATCGATCTGGCGGTGGAGAAGGGCGAGATCCAATGCCGTGGCAACACCATCAATCCGCACTACGGCCGAGAGCCTTTCGATACCTGGCATAAAAAAGGTTTCGATCGTCATCTGGTGCAATCGGGCCGCAAGCGCGATCCTCAGGTGCCGGAAGCGCCGACGGTTTACGAGCTGATGGATCAATACAAAACCAGCGAAATCAATCGTCGAGTCGCTCGCGTGCTGCTCGACGGCGCCGAGTTCGGCCGCTGGATGCTGGTCACGCCGGGCACGCCGGCGGATCGCATTAAAAATTTGCGCGCGGCCTACGCCCAGTCGATGAAGGATCCGGAACTATTGGCCGAGGCGAAAAAGGCGCGCATGGATGTCGAGCCATCGGCGGGCGAGGATTTGCAGGCGTTGCTGAACGATATTCTCAGCCAGCCCCGCGATGTGGTCGAGCGGGTCAAAAAGATTCTCCAAGAATAGTGCGATCGTCGGTTCGCGAATCCCATGGAGGGCAAAACCATGACGCGGAAGATTTATTTCGTGCTGATGAGCTTAAGTGTATTGCTCGGCCGCAACGCCAACGCGCAGACGCCCAACTTCCAGGGCAAGACCGTGACCATCATCGTCGGCACCGTGGCCGGCGATCTCTACGATCTTTACGCCCGGGCGATCGCGCTCTACATGGGAAAATATTTGCCCGGCAATCCCAACATGATCGTGCAAGACATGCCGGGCGCGGGCCATATGATCGCGGCCAATCATGTCTACAACATCGCCAAGCCTGATGGCTTGACTATGGGCGCGATCAACGCCGGGCTTTATTTCGAGCAGCTGATCGGCCGCGCCGAGGTGAAATTCGATTGGACCAAGTTCAACTGGATCGGCAACGCGACCAAATCGCCGCAGGTGCTCTACATGCGCGCCGATACGCCGTTCAAAACCATCGAAGATGTGCGCACGGCTAAGGAGCCGCCCAAGTGCGGAACCACCGGACTCAGCAACATGGGCTACTTCGTGCCGAAGCTTTTGGAAGAAACGGTGGGGGCGAAGTTCAACGTCATCGCCGGCTATCAGGGCGGCAACGAGATCGATCTCGGCGTCGAGCGCGGCGAGATCGTCTGTCGCTCGCTTAGCACCGAGGCGTATTTTTCGCGCGAGCCATTTCTCACTTGGCGCAAGAACGGCTTTACCCGTGAGCTAGTGCAGGGCGGCAAAGCGCGGCTAGAGAAACTCGCCAACGTGCCGACGATCTACGAGCTGATGGATAGATATAAATCGCCTGAATTGGCGCGGCGCTTGGCGACCGCCTTGCTCGCCTCGGGCGAATTTCACCGCCCCTTCATGGCGCCGCCAAAAATGCGCCCGGAAGTGGTAAAGACGCTGCGCGAAGCGTTCAGCCGAACCATGAAAGACGCCGACTTCATCGCCGAGGCGAAAAGAAAAAAATTGGATTTGGACCCAACCACCGGCGAGGAAGTTCAGCTCTTAGCCACGGACGCGATGGCGCAACCCAAGGACGTGATCGCGCGTTTGAAAAAGTTGATGGGGCAATAGCTAGCGCCGCTAATTCTTCACGGTTTGATATCCTGCATAAACCACTCGCTGGGAATTTCCTGGCCCATGCCTTTTTCTTTGGCGGCTTTGTAGGCGCAGTAGCCCATGGCGGCGAACTGGACGCCGGTGCCGACGTTGTTCAAGAAAAAAGTGATTTGCTTGTCGTTGGCGCGGCTCGGCGCTTTGCCGGCGATGAGATCGCAGATCTCGGGATACTTGGACCAGTCGCGGGGCTTTTCGCGGCGCACGCCGGGCATGTCGTCTATTACTCCCGGCGGTTGGAAGTGTAGGATGCCGCCGAAATTCGTGTGGATGCCGATCGGATCGCAGCGGTTTAACACTTCGAGATCGGTCTCGAACTCACGGATCGAGTTGTAGTGCATGCCGGGTTCCAACCATTCGAGTTTAACTACTGGGCGCGACGAATTGGTCGCGCTGCAGATCACGTCGCAGCCGCGCGCGGCTTCCTCGGCGCTCGCCACCGGCTCGCCGGCGACGCCGGTTTCTTTTTCCATCTCGGCGACGAAAGCTTTTCGATGCTCGGCGTTGGGACTATAGACTTTGACTTTCTTGATCGGCATGACCGCGGTCATGTAGCGATAGTGCGCTTTGGCTTGGCCACCGGAGCCGATGAGGCCGAGCACTTGGGAGTTTCGCCGCGCCATCACTTTCATTCCCAAGGCGCTGGTGACACCGACGCGGGTTTGCTGGATGAAGCCGTCCGGCATGATCGCCAGCAATTCGCCGGTCTCAGCGCTGAAAAGTTGCACCAGGCCAACGAACATCCCTTTGCCGGCAAGGGGCAACTTTTCCAGCCGCACCGAGCCGTGTACTTCTTGTTCCTGGACAACGTCGGAAGTGACGCGCAGCGCGAGCACGCCATATTTACCGATGCCGCCGTCGACGGATTTAAAACTATAGGTAGAGTTCGGCAGGGCGTGGGGCAAGTAAGAATGGCAAGTGGGTCGGTTGACGGCCCGGCTGGCCGCTTGCTCGCGGTAGGATTCTTCCATCACCGCCAGGCATTCCTTGACGTTGAGCGCTTGCTGCACATGATCGTTGTTGAGTATCAGAGTCATCGAAGCTCCTCTTAGTTTCCGGTTTCTTTAATATCACAGGGCCCACGCTACGTACACAAAGGGTACAATCGACCAATCGTCGGCCGTTTAGTGGGTCGTTTCTGCCGCGGTTGCCGCAGTGATGAGCGGAGTTTGAACGGTGTCCTAGGAAAATAATGCTGGTGTCATTTTGCGGTCTGGCGGACAGCTTGTCTCATATGTTCGCAATCGCGCCATTTCGAGCATTTTAAGACGGAGCACGTCGGCCCGAGGATCAAACGGAAGTGATTGGTGTGAGAATTGCTTTGTCATTACAATTTGGAGCACCCAGTAAGGCAGGCAACGCAAGGAGGCCAGACATGATTCAAGGAATTCACCGCAGGAGCAATGAAAAACCAGCAAACACGGAACCTGGAATGATCGTCGGTCCGACCGAAGTTGCCGACGTGATGACTTCGAAAGTTGTCACTCTCAGTCCGCATCACAGCTTTAGCGAAGCCGCGAACTTAATGAATGACCGGTTTTTTCGCCACTGCGTGGTGGTCGATAGCCACGGTCAGCTGGTCGGCGTGATTTCCGATCGCGATATTTTGCGCGCCCTAGCGCGTAACCCTAATTCGCGGACCAAGACGTTGGATCAAATCATGACCCAGAACCCGGTGACGGTTCGACGAAATACGCATATCGTCGACGCTGTCGGTAAAATTATTTCTAAACGGATCAATTGTCTGCCGGTGGTGGAAGAAGACGGCAGCGTGTGCGGTATTGTCACTTCCACCGATCTCCTGCGCTCCTATCAGCAGTTGCTCGACATGATGCACAAAGCGCGCTAACGACGGTTTCCCTCTGGCGCGCAACACTTGAACCGCGCGTCCGGCGCGTTATTTTTGGTCATGGCGCGGAAAATTTGGATCACGGTCAAACCCCAGGCGAAAAAAGAAATCGTCACCGAGATCTCACCGAGCGAATTCAAAGTGGCGGTGCGTGAACCGGCGCGCGATGGGCTCGCCAACGGTCGCGTGATCGAACTGCTCGCCGAATATTTTCACATTGCCAAATCCCACGTCAGCATTCTGCGCGGCCAAAGCGCCAGAAGAAAACTCGTCGAAATCGATTGAGTCGGTTGGTTCAAGACTAAATTTTCGCTTTCCCATGATTTGAGTCTAATATTCCCCGCTGCTTGCGGCGGGCACAACTAAATGGGGCTTCCAAAGGGGGCGAGCATCCCCTTTGGTCGCGAGCGGGGTTCATACCCCGATCGCAAAATGCCGGGTTGATTTCGGCTTTACCCGCTCGCGTGTCGAACCGCGCGCCTTGCTGGCTTGCCGAGATTGGTGTAGGTCAATCGGCAAGTACTCGACCTTTTTTTTAGGACTATGTCTTGTCGAAAACTGAAACCGCGTCGAATCTAAGCGCGCCGCTTGCCAGTTGGGGTCGGTTGGCCGCCAACTCGACGGCGCATATGACTGAGCATTTGTTCAACGCCGTCATCGCGGTGATTTTGCCGATCATCACCGGGGCGCTGGGACTGAGTCTGGCGCAAGCGGGAGGGTTGGCTTCGGCGCGCACATTGCTGGCCGGCGTGGCGAGTTTTCCCTCGGGTTTTCTGGCCGATCTGGCGCGCCAGCGTAATCTCTGGTTGGGCGCGTGCATCGCCTTGATTGGATTAGCTTCGTGGGGCTTGAGCGCGTCGGCGAGTTTTCCGGCGTTGATGTTCTTCATGGCGCTCGCCGGTTTTGGCGGCGGTTGGTTTCATCCCCAATCGCTGGCGATCTTATCGGCGAAATATTCCCAGCAAAAAGCTTTTGCCCTCGGCGTTCATGACAGCAGCGCCAACTTGGGCGAAGTCATCGGTCCGTTGGCGCTGGGGTTTCTGCTGACCTTTTTCGACTGGCGCATGGCACTGTTGCTCTGGGGCATTCCCGGTATCGTGATTGGCGTCGCCTATGCGCTGTTCGGCTCGGAAACCGCTCTCGCCGTGCCGCGCGGACGCGATTATCGCCGGGCGGTTTGGGACGATGTCGTCAAAAATAAATTGGTCTGCGCTCTGGTCGCGATCTCGACGCTGCGCGCCATGGGGCAGACGGCGTTGGCTTCCTTCTTGCCGCTCTACTTGTCGTTGCATCTAAAACTTCCCAGCGCTGTGGCTGGCGCCTATATGTCGATACTGTTTCTCTTTGCCGGCGTGGCGCCGGCTGTGGTCGGTTGGATCTCCGACCGCATTGGCCATCGCCGATTGATTATGGTGTTTTCGTTTTTCAGCACCATCGTCGTGCTGGCGATTCCTTATCTCGGTTCGGGCGCGATTCTCGCCATCGGTCTTGGTGCACTGGGTGCGTTGTTGTGGGCGCTCCGACCGGTGATCGTTTCGGCGGCGATGTCATCAGCGCCGCAACAGCTCTCCGGCAGCATCGTCGCGTTTATTTACGGCGCCAACATGAGTCTGTCGTTTCTGGCGCCGATCGTCGCGGGACTGATCGCCGATGCTTATGGATTACCGACCGCGCTGAGCGCGATTGCGCTTTTTCCGCTCAGCGCGTCACTGCTAACTTTTACATTGCTCAAACCAGTGAAATCGTAATAGGCTAATCATGACGCTCATCCTTACCAATCAAGAGATCGAAAGCATTTTTACCCTAGACGAATGTTTTGCCGTCTTGGAGCCGGCTTTGATGGCGCTCGGCAACGGCCGGGCGGTGAACATGCCGCGCCAGGATCTGCTCGTGCCGGGAGCGCTGGCCGATAGTTATCATGGGCTCAAAACTTCTTGCGCGTCGTTGCCGGATGCCGGCGTCACTACCCTGCGCGTCACTTCGGACGTGCTCACTTGGCCGGTGGTCGGTGGCCGGCAACGGCGTGTCAAAGTGCCGCTGGCGCAAGGGGATAAATATGTCGGCCTGGTTTTAGTTTTCAGCATCGCCAGCGGCGAACTGCTCGGGATCTTTCCCGACGGTTTTATGCAAGCGATTCGCGTCGGCGTCACCAACGCCTTGTCGGCGAAATATTTGGCGCGGAAAAATTCTCGTATCATGGCGCTCTACGGCTCGGGCTGGCAGGCGCGGCCGGCTTTGCTGGCGATGTGTAAAACATTGCCCATCGAAGAAGTGCGAGTTTATAGCCCGACGAAAGCGAATCGCGAAAGTTTCGTCGGCGAGATGCGCAGGCAGACAACCGCAAAGTTGATCGCCGTTGGATCGCCCGAGCAAGCTGCGGAAAACGCCGATGTCGTTTCGCTGACGACCAATGCTCTCGATCCGTTTTTTCCGGCGGCGTGGATGGAAGCCGGCATGCATATCACCACCATCAGGCCGAGCGAGATGATGCTCGATGCCTTGGTGCGCTGCGATTTGATCGCGGTGTCGACGCGCGAGGCGGCCAAACTTTTTACCCTGCCCGGCGAGGAGCAAAAGGTTCCCGAGTTCGGTAAGGGCGACTACGGCCGCGCCGAATTGGAAAATACCGCCGCGGATTGGCGCAACAAGCCGGAGTTGTCAGAAATCATGGCGAGTAAAATTGCCGGCAGGAAGAGCGCCGCCGATATCACTTGTATGCTCAATCATCTCGGGCTGGGGTTACAGTTCTCCGCCTGCGCGGCGCGCATTCTCATCTTGGCGCGGGAACGAAAATTAGGACGACAGTTGCCGGCGGAGTGGTTCTGCCAGGAAGAACATTCGTAGCTCTGCATTCGAAAAGAAATTTTCCCGCAAAGCCTGCCCTGAGCAACGTCGAAGGGGCGCTAAGGGAAGATTCGGACGGGTCAATGATCTCGTAGCAGTCGGCCTAGATTGGGCAGCTGTTCGTTGACGCCCACCATTCGTAGAGCTTGCCAGAGTCCTGCTTGATTGCTTGTCACCACCGGTAACCCAGTATCTTTTTCTAGCGGCTCGATGGCTTCGAAGCTGCGCAGATTGCCGCATGAAATTAAAATGCCGTCGGCGTCTGGCGCCGAGCGCACAGCTTGCTTGGCCAATTCATAGGTCGCGTCCGGCAATACTTTGCCCATGTCGATGCTGCGCTTGAGCCCCATGCCGCGGATCGCGGCGACTTTAAATCCCGATTGCTCCAGTACATCGACCAAGCGCGCGTCGATGTCGGCGAGATACGAAGTCGCAATCGCCGGCCGCTCGATGCCGAGCGTCCGCAGCGCCGCGACCACGGCGGTGAGCGAAGTGGTGGCTTTGATGCCGGTGCTCGTGGTGATGCGTTGGCTTAATTCGCGGTCGTGACCGAAGCCGCGAAAAAATGCGATCGCCGTGCCGGCTTGCAAAATGACATCGACTTCGGCCGAAGCCAGTTCCAACGCGGCCCGTTCGACTTGCTTGACAGTTTCCGCCAGTCCTTCGACGGTCACGTCGTGCAGCAGTGTGCGGGTTTCCACCAGGCAGACGCCGTCGGGCAGAGCGCGGCGCCACTCTTCGCAACCGACGGTTTCGGGGGAAGGGGATATGCGTCCGATTTTAGCGCGCCAGCCGTACATTTCTCACGATTAGGGAATGAGCAGGATCTTGCCGACCGAGCGGCGCGATTCGATTTCGCGATGAGCTTCCGCAGCATTCGCCAGAGCAAAAGTTTTGCCGATGTTGATTTTTAGTTTACCGCTGTCGATCCATTTGCATAAGTCGCCGGCGCGCCGCTCGACATCGGCGTGGCTTGCGACGTTGTGGGTCAGGCTTGGACGCGCGAGTGACAGAGATCCTTTGGCATTTAGCACCGCGGTGTCGAAGGGCGGCACGGGACCGCTGGCTTGTCCGAAGATGACCAGCGCGCCGAGCGGCGCCAGGGAGTCGAGGCTTTTTTCGTAAGTGTCTTTGCCGACGGAATCGTAGACCACGTTGACACCTTTACCGTCAGTCAGTTTTTTCACTTCAGCGGCGAAATCTTTTTCCGTGTAGTTGATCGTCTCGTCTGCGCCGGCGTCGCGCGCGAGCCGCGCTTTGTCTTCCGCCGACACCGTGCCGATCACCCATGCGCCGAGCATTTTCGCGATTTGCACGAGCAACAAGCCGGTGCCGCCGGCGGCGGCGTGGATTAGCACGCTGTCGTTCGGTTTCACCGGATAGGTGCTGTGCGTCAGGTAATGCGCGGTCATGCCCTGGAGCATGACCGCGGCGGCGGTTTGGCTGTCGATCGACCTTGGCAATTTGAAAAGATGCCAACTCGGCGCAGCAAAGAATTCGGCGTAGGAGCCGTAGCCGTTCGATATGCCATAAGCGACGCGGTCGCCGATTTTGATGCCCTGCACATCGGCGCCGAGTTCGACGACGGTGCCGGCCGCTTCGGCGCCGGGAATGTACGGCAGCGGGCGGCGGTGATGGCCGCCCCAATGAAAGCCCGAGCGATAATAAATGTCGAGAAAGTTGACGCCGGCGGCTTCGATCTTGACTAGGACTTCATCAGCCTTGGGTCGCGGCTTCGCCGTCTCTTCGTAGCGCAGCACTTCAGGGCCGCCGAGTTCATGGACGCGGACTGCTTTCATGTAACGTGGCTAAGGTAAAAAAATTTCTTCACCACGACGCACGCGCGGTTTTGAGTTGCGGTAGGGGCGAATGATTTTTCGCCCTTACAAGTAGTCCTGTGTGTTTGTCGTGGTAAAGACACTTCAATTATCGAGAATCGCGATCACCCGCGCCGGCGCGGATTCGGTCTTCCATTTGACCGGCAGGGCGACGATTTGCGCGGTGGAGCCGATTTGATCGAGATTGATTAGATTTTCGATTTGAAAAACTACCCGCGGTAAAATCGTTCGGTGCACGCGCATGGCGCTGTTCAAAATTTGATCGGCCTGCTGATAGTCCGCGCCTTTTTCTTCCTGGGCGAAGTCGAAACCGACCACCGCCGGCTTTTTGCCGACCAGCCACTGGGCCGCTTCCTTGGTTAGGTAGGGCGAATCGTTCCACCATTTGGGATCGGTGGTGTCGTGGCCTTTGGGCCAGTCGGTGCGCAAAAACAGCATGCCGCCCTCCGGGATCGTCACGCCTTGGCGGGTAAGTTTTTGCTCGGCCTCGACCATGTCTTCGGTAGTGATTTTCGCATGCGCTACGCCGCGCGCCGTGAGATCCATGATCACCGCCTGACCCATCATCGGTTCCAACGGCAGCTGTTCGATGGACGGCATGTCGCGGAAAAAATGGTGCGGCGAATCGATATGGGTGCCGACGTGCACGGTCATCTGCACCGTGTTCGAGACAAAGCCTTTGTCTTCCCATTTGATGATCGGCTTCAACTTGAAATACTTTTCATCAGGCGCAAACGGCGCGGAGTCACATTCTTCCACGGTCATGCTGAGATCGACGATACGAGACATCGGGTTTCCTCCGAGTGCAAACAGGGTTTATATATCCTGCTCGCGGCCGGCAATGTCAACGGCGGGCCGGATGGAGCGGGGCGAGCCAGGCGGCAACCGACGAAGACTGTTGCAGGCTGTCGAAACTTTTTAAGAATTTTTCGATCGCGTGCGGCGGCAACACGCCGTCGGCGCACTGGCGAAATTTCTCTTCGATGTCGGCGCGCGCGGCGGGCCGGGCCGGATGACCGCGGGCGATGCGATCGCGCGCGCCATAAATCGCGCCTGACTTGCTGGCGATTTCCACCTGGGTGTCGATGCCAGCTTTTTTGCTGCGTTTGGCCGCAGGCCGGCGAATCAGTTGTACGCGTTTCATTAGCGTGCGAATTTTCGCGTCGCCGACCCGCTCGGGTGAAAATTGTTTTAGCCCCGCCGCGCCATCGGCGATGGCGACCGCGGCGGCGAATTCAACGCTGAACTTCGCTTGCAGTGCATCTTTCGGCTTTGGGTACACTAGCGGCAAGGCCGCGTCGGCATCGAGGGTGATGGAAATCTTTTCAATGCGCTCGGGAATGAGCCGGTAGCGCCGGCGTAGCAACAACAGCAAATCGATGGCGGGATGGAGCACGCCGACGCAAGGATAAAGTTTGATGCCGACGCCGGGTTTGGCGAAGAATAATGGCGCGCCAAAGCGCAAGAGCTGACGATCCAATTTGTTCTTGCAGGCGGCGGAAAAAAATCCCATGGGATCGTCAAAAATATTTTCCGACGCGGTAAATCCCTTGACGGCGAGTTGAGCGGCGAGCAAGCCGTTCTCGGCGGCGCGCCCGGCATTCAGTCCTTTGGCCATGGCGCCGCGATTGGCGCGCAGGCCGGAGCTGAGCGTGCCGGCGATGCCCAAGGCGTGGCGGATGGCGACGGGCTTGAGCCTGAGCAAATGCGCGCAGGCGGCGGCAGCGCCGAAGACGCCGAGAGTACCGGTGGGATGAAATCCGTCCAAGTAATGACTTGGGTCGACGGCGTCGCCCAACCGGCAGGCGACTTCGACGCCGACAATGTAAGAGGTGAGCAGCGCCGCGCCGTTGGCGCGCGTGCTTTCCGCCAACCCCAGCACCGCCGCTAGTACGGGCGAGGTCGGATGGGTTTGCTGACCCATGGGGCGCGACGCCAGTGTGGTCATTTGCGCGTCGTCATAGTCGAGGACGTGAGCCGCGACGCCGTTGAGCAACGCGGCGTGTTGCGCCGAAATTTTCGACCGGCTGCCAATCACCGAGGCTTCGGATTGGCGATCTATTTCTAAATAATGGCGCCGGAGTAACTGCGCGGACGGTTGATTGACACCGCTCAGCATGGTCGCTAAGCCGTCGAGCAGATGGAGTTTCGCCGTCTCCAACACTTCGGCGGAAATATTTTTTGCCGTGGTGCCGGCGATGAAGTCGCCGATGCGTTGCGAAACCGTTGGCTCTGGTGAACTGCGGCGAGTCATAAGCGTTGCGCGTGACCGCCGCTAAAGAATTCCTGGCGGTTAATACTTAACCTTTGCGTTTGCGCGCGGCTTTGCGTGCGGACTTATGTTCTTCTTGGACCGCTTCGCTGGATTTGCCGAGCAGTTTGGGTTCGACGTTATCTCTGATCCATTTTTGGTCCCACCATTCCACCGGTAGAATCGCTAGGCCGTGCAAATAGACTCCGAAATGGAGATGATCGCCTGCGGCAAGACCGGTCTCGCCAGTTTTGCCGATCGCCTGCTGTTGTTTGACCGCGTCGCCGACTTTGACGTCGATGGAGCTGAGGTGAGAGTACAGCGTGAATAGGCCGAGGCCGTGGTCGAGGATCACCGTGTTGCCATAAATCCCCAGATCGCCGGTGAACGCGACCACGCCGCTGTTGGCTGCCTCGGCGGGATAATGTTTGGTGACCGACAGATCGTAGCCCAGGTGATAGGCGTTATCGATCGTTTCTTCTTTGTAGATATAAGTCCTGGCGTCGGCGAAATTGGCTTCGACTTTGGAATTGCTCAACTGGGTAAAGGCGCCGGACCAGAGCATTTTGACAGTCGATTTTTCCGTGATCGCTTTGATCTTGTCTTCGTTTTCTTTGCGCAGTACTTTGTTGACGCGGATAAAAATTTCTTTTGGGCTGCCCTGGCGCGCCGCCACGTCGTTGACCAGCGGCGTCACTTTGTTTTGAATGAAATCGTCGGAGATCGGAATCGTACTTTTTTTGTATTTAACGTTTTTGAGCTCGTAGACCAGCTTCATTTCCCTTGTGTTGCCGGCCTTGTCGGTGGCGACCAAGGTGGCGCGCTCCTCCGGCCCGACATTGTATGGATGGGCGAAAAAGGCCAAGTAAGATTCCGGCTGCTCTTTGATCTGGCCTTTGTAGCCGGAAAAAAAATAGCTGCCGATCTTGATGCCAGAAGTGACCGTGTCGGCGGAGGGTTTGTAGACGATTAGGCCGACGCCGCCAAAATTCACATAGCGGTCGTCGGCGATCAATTCCAAGGTCGGCGGCGTGATGTCGATGGTAATGTTTTTCTGCAAGACGGTTTCGTTGCCGCGGAAAAAATTCCACAGCGAGCGGTCTTTGGCGCTGATGCTTAAAGTCGCCGGGCCTTCTTTGAGACCGGTGAGTTTGTTCGACAACGCGATGGTGAATTTTTTCTGCATCACCGGCTGGTCATATTGCTCGTTGGCGAGCGGATAGTCGGTGCCGGCGGCGGTGAGGATTATGCTGAAAGATCTTAGGCCGGTGCCTTGTTCGTTGACTTCCACTTCCATGGGCGCGAGACCGATGGCATCGACGTCTGGGCTGAGTTTGATCTCGGGTTTGTGCCATTCGAAGCGCGGCACGAGAAAGTAAATGCCGGCGCCGGCGCCGATTAAAAGAATCGCCACGACGAAACCGATGCCGGGGATAAATCTCCGTCTAGGTCTGCCGAATTCAAGAGCGCTCATGTGTTGATGTTAGTTGAGAATGAGTTGTGAGACGATTTAGCGATAGAATAATCGCCGCTGCCAATGAAGTCAATCGAAGTTCGAGCCGCGCGTAAATTTCTTGGCCGATGTCGATAGGATTTACAGAAGGCCGCGTTCGTTAAAACTAAAATAGCGGTCGTGGCCGATCACCACGTGATCGAGCACGCGCACGCCCATCACATCGCCGACTTCTTTCAACCGTTTGGTGATGTCGATGTCTTCCGGGCTCGGCGCCGGATCGCCGCTCGGATGATTGTGCACGAAGATCACGCCGGCGGCGGATTCGCGAATCACCGGATTGTAAACTTCACGCGGGTGGACGAGCGAGGCGGTGAGCGAGCCTTCGGAGATTTTTACTTCCCCCATTTTGCGATTTTTGTTGTTAAGCAGTACGACGTAGAAAAGTTCGCGCTTTTCCCGGCCGAGATTTTCGCGAAAGTGTTGATAAACATCTTCAGCGGAGTGAAGCGGCTGGCCGGTCTCCCATTTTTGGCTGCCGATTCTCTTGCCGATCTCCAAGCACGCTTTGATCTCGGCGACTTTGGCCGGGCCGATGCCTTTGACGGCGGAGATTTCGCTCGCCGACGCATCGTCGATGCCTTTGAGTCGGCCGAATTGATTTAACAGCAAGCGCGCCTGATCGATGGCGCTCTCGCCGGTGCTGGCGTTGCCGTTTCTAAGAATGATCGCGAGCAATTCGGTTTCCGTTAATGCGTGAGAGCCCTTGGCGAGAAGTTTTTCCCGCGGGCGATCTTCCTCGGGCCAATCTTTGATGGTCTGGTAAGAAGCCATGGACACCTCGCTTTCCGTGGTTGCGCGCTAGTTCCCGGTTGCGAGAACCGCCTACCACAGTGCGAGCGTGTTAGTCCAATGCTCTGAGCGCGAGGCCTTTTAAATATTCACCTTCGGGATGATGCAGGCTGACCGGATGGTCGAGGGCGTGGCCGAGTCGTTTGACGATTGTCGCCGTGCGGCCGGCGTCGACCGCGGCGCCGAAGACGACTTTTTGAAAAAGATCGGCGGACAAATGCTGTGAGCAGGAAAATGTCAGCAGCAGACCGTCAGGGCTCAAATGCTTGAGCGCATGCAGGTTCAAAAATTTGTAGCCGCCGGTGGCGGCATCGATGTCGCCGCGCCGGTGCGCTAGCGAGGGCGGGTCTAAAATAATCAAATCGAACTTTTGCTCAAGCTCTTTTAAGTACGCAAAGGCGTCGCCCTTGATCAGCTCGCCTGGCCGTTCGGCAAAACCGTTGAGCGCAAGATTTTTTTCCGCCAGCTCCAACGCCGGATGGGAAGAATCGAAGGTGACAACTTCTTTGGCGCCGCCGGTAAAGGCGTAGACTGAAAAACCGCCGGTGTAAGAAAAGCAATTCAACACCCTTCGACCCTTGGCGAGCGTCGCGAGAAAAGCGCGGTTTTCGCGCTGGTCTAAAAAGAAGCCGGTTTTTTGACCGTGGGCCACGTCGACCAAAAACTTTTGGCCGTGCTCTTCGATCTGAATCAACTCGGGCGGCGTCTGGCCGGCAAGCACGCCGGTCGACGCCGCAAGCCCTTCTTCCTCGCGCACGCGCCCTTCGCTGCGTTCGAAGATGCCCGCTGCGGCGGTTAGTTCCGAAAGCGCGGTGACGATCTCGGCTTTGTGCTGCTCCATCCCCGCGGTGAAAAACTGGCAAACGTAAAAATCGCCGTAGCGGTCGACGATCAAGCCCGGCAAAAGATCGCCTTCGGCGTTGCACAGACGATAAGCGTTGTTCGATCCGTTTAATTGTTGGGTGCGAAACGTGAGCGCCTGTGACAAGCGTCGTGTGAAAAAAGTTTTGTCGATCTCTTCTTTTTGCCACGTCAGCAAGCGCACTCGGAGCTGCGATTTGGGATTGTAAAAACCGCGCGCCAGCCAGTTTTTTTTGCTGTCGAAGACATCGGCGACGCCGACTTGTTGGTCGTCGCCGACAATGCGCTCGATAGCGCCGGAAAAAATCCACGGGTGGCCGTTTACGACCGGCCGTTCGCGGGTGGGTTTGAGAAAGATTTGTTGCAAAGTTTAAGAAGGCAATAGGCAGCGGGCAATAGGCAATAGTATTCGGATCGGAATCTTACTATTGCCTGTTGCCTATTGGCTATTGCCTATTGCCTATTCCTTCCTAATAAACGTTCCGCTCTTGCCGCCGCTTTTTTCGACCAGGCGGATTTCGCCGAGGATCATTTCGCGGTCGACGGCTTTGCACATGTCGTAGATCGTCAGTCCCGCGACCGCGACCGCGGTCAGCGCTTCCATTTCGACGCCGGTCTTGCCGCTGACGCGCACCGAGGCTTCGATGTCGACGCGGGCGGGTTTTTGCTTTGGCGTGAGTTCGATTGTGACTGACGTGATGTTGAGCGGATGGCACATGGGAATTAATTCCGAAGTTTTTTTCGCCGCCATGATGCCGGCCACGCGGGCAACCGAAAACACATCGCCCTTTTCGATTTTCTCGCCGAGAATTAAAGCCAGCGTTTTCGGCTGCATGCGGATTGTGCCGCGGGCCAGCGCGATGCGGCTGGTGATTTCTTTTTCGCTCACGTCGACCATGCGGGCGCGGCCTTGTTCGTCCAAGTGACTGAGTTGTGCCATCGGCTTTCTTTCTCCCTCGAAAAAATTATGTTACAGAACTCGGATGGATAAGAAAAGTCATTACCGCGTAATCATTCTCGGCTCCGGCGCCGCCGGTCTCACGGCGGCGATCTACGTTGCTCGCGCCAACCTCCAACCGCTGGTGATCGAAGGCTCCCAGCCCGGCGGACAGCTGACCATCACCACCGACGTGGAAAATTTTCCCGGTTTTCCCAAAGGCATCATGGGACCGGAGCTGATGGAGGAGTTTAAAAAACAGGCGGAACGTTTCGGCACCGAGACTCTGTTCGGCGAAGTCACCGCCGTCGATTTGAAACAGCGCCCATTCAAACTGTCGGTCAGCAAAGAAAGCTATACTTGCGACACGCTGATCGTCGCTACCGGCGCAACGGCGAAACTGCTCGGCCTCGAATCCGAAATGAAACTCATGGGCCACGGCGTGTCGGCGTGCGCGACCTGCGACGGATTTTTCTTCAAAGATAAAGAGCTGGTGGTGGTCGGCGGCGGCGATACGGCGATGGAAGAGGCGACGTTTCTCACCAAGTTCGCCAGTAAAGTGACGGTCGTTCATCGGCGCGACAAACTGCGCGCCTCAAAGATCATGCAAGAGCGCGCGGAAAAGAATTCTAAGATTTCTTTCGTCTGGGACACGGCTGTCGAAGACGTTTACGGCGATGCCAAAGCCGGCGGCGTGACCGGCGTCAAATTCAAAAATCTAAAAACCGGCAAGACCGAAAATTTCAAATGCGACGGTCTATTCATCGCCATCGGCCATGAGCCGAATTCGAAATTGTTCGTCGGCCAGCTAGATCTCGATCCGACGGGTTATATCCTCACCCACGATGGCAGCAAGACCAAAATCCCCGGCGTCTTCGCCTGCGGCGACGTGCAGGATCATGTTTATCGCCAAGCAATCACGGCGGCGGGAACGGGTTGCATGGCGGCGATCGATGCGGAGAGGTTTTTGGAGAATCAGGAAGGGTAGAACGCGTCTCGGATTGCAGGGCCGTATCCGGTGCGCGAATTGCGCGTGGGTCTGATACAGCGGGATAGTTCTAATTTCAGAATGTTTGCGTTTCTGTCTCCGAAAATGATGACTAACTGACGAATCCCTTAGGAGGACAGGGGGCTTTCCAGCCGGACTCGTTGCAGTACGGCATCACAATAAAGGCCCAGACCAGGATAAATGTAAGTGCCAACAAAATGAGAGCGATAGCCAATAGCACATCGAACCGTAACAGTTTAGTGCGAATGAAGTGTTTTAGTGACTGTGATTCCGATCTCTCGTTCTCGCCTTCCATAAGCACTCCCGGCTGTTTTTGCTGAATCACTTCGGCCCGTGTTCGGTGTTTTCGCGCGCTTCCATCCACTTCTTCAAGGATTGAGGGCTTTCACCTGACGGAAGACCGGCTAAAAGGCCCGCGACAGTCAAGTCTTCGTCCAATTCGGGCCAGTGAATGTACGTGCCATCGGCAAAGATCTCCAGATAATTGCGCTCCGCAGGCGTCCCGTGCCACAGACGAGGATACCAAACCAGCGGCACAATGATGGTGCGCCCATCCATCAGATCGACCGTCAATGAGTCTTCATTGACGACAACGCTTCGAGCCCGCGGCTCTCTCTTCTCAACGGCCAAAGAACTCATACAGTGCTTCGAGTAATGTCTGCCGATGCCTTGAACGGGTCTGTGGTAGTATTTAGCTTCGAGCGGCCCAGGGACCGTTAGGCGCCGTTTCTTAGCGACATCGCGCGCTTTGCTTCGCTGAAAGCAACCTCTTCCAATTCCACTCGCTCTTCGATAATCCGCGCTAACCAATTGCCGACATTTTTTTCTCTGTGTAGCCGCGCGAGGAATGCCGCGCGAGCGGCTAACTTCGCAGGAAGGGCTAACGCCGATGGCTTTGCTCTGCGAATGTTTTTGGGTTGTCCCCAAGCCGAATCGTCGCCGGCTTGCGCTTCGACGATTTTATCGCTCTCATTATCGGAATGTTGCTTTCTCGTGGTTTTCTTTTTTAGCTTCATAACGGCCATCCTGTAATTATTCGCACAACATTATTTGCTTTGAGTTGAAAGATTATCTTGAGTCTGCGCCCTGCGAGCGTCGTACCAATCATTTGGTAACGGTCGATGTATGTTTTGTTTCTTCGCACTTGGGAGTCGGAAAAGAAACATTCGACCGCTTCTTCGAACGTGATTCGATGTGCATACAGTTTGTCACTCTCAAAATCATATTCAAAGTCAGCGGGTGAAAAATGGTTCCAGTTGACCACGGTTCATAATACATCGTTCGGGCAATCTTTTGAAAGGCGTGGTGCAAGCGATTCGGATTCGCCGGACACCATTCAACCGAGCCCGGCAATTTTACTACCGCCATCTGACACGTTCGATCATCGTTATTGCTCGGTCAAAAGGCAGCTCGACCACAGACCGACCGTTTGGATTCTCGCCTGGCGCTCCAACTCGCGAAATTCTCTGAGGTAGCGAAACGGGAACTGAGTATAAGCGTGGGCGTAGCCTTGGCGGATCAGTTCGCGGTTTAGCATCGTGCCGTCTTCGAGGTAGGCGTAGGCAAGGGTGCGGCCGTAGCGGTCTTTGTGGCGGCGTTTGGTATTGACGTTGTCGAGGACTAATCTGATTGTTTTTCCTTCGACGGCGTCACGGGTGAATTGTTTGGCTTGTTGGCCGAAACACTCCACGGCCTTTTTCGGGTGGACCGTTTCCGGTGTGTCGACGCCGATGAGCCGCACTTTTTCGTTCGGGCTGACGACGATTGTGTCGCCGTCGACGACCCGGACGACTTTTCTCAGTTCGCCGATCTGGGCGGTGGCTTCTTCAGATTGCGCGGAAGTGCCGACGATGGCTGAGTGGCTTGCCGCTAAGCAGTGGCTCGCCAGCGCGCTGAGTAATAAAGCTAGTAGTAAAAATTGTTTAGGATTCACAATCATTCGCAGGAGCAAGAGCTATGCCCCTGCGGATGATTGGGGGGACCGTGTTAGGTCTGGGTGAGGGCGACCGGCCGGTCGCCCCTACGGGTCAAAGGCATTCGAAAAAAAATTCTATGGAGCGACTTTGCTTGGTGAGGTGGCGGCGGACTCGGATTCTAATTTCTTAAGTTCGGCGAGCAGGAATTCGCTGCTTTTGATTTCTTTGCCGTCTTTGAAACGAATGAGGTAAGGCTTGCCGGAGGTTCCCGACATGCTTGCAACCTTGTCGATGAAGTCGTGGGCGGATTTGACGTCGTCGGAGTTGGCGCTCCATTTGCCGCGCAAAAAGCGCACCGCGGTTTTTGACTCGTAGGCGGAGCCGTTGCGGACGAACTTGCCGTCCTTCAAGTCGCCCACTCGCTTGATCAGCGTTTCGATCTTTTGCTTTTCGATCGCTGGCAGATTCTGGGCGTGGAGAAACGACGCCGTGGCTAGAATCAAAATGAGTGCAATTGCGAGCGTGAAGCAGCGCGCTAGCTGCTTCCCCCTTTGGAAAAGGGGGATTGAGGGGGACTTGCGTGAGTGGTGTGGCGGGGAAAATCCCCCCTGGCCCCCCTTTTTCAAAGGGGGGAATGAAAAAAGAGACGGCATCGTCTGATTTTGTTGTGCGCCAAATTGGAAGGTGTTCATGGCATAACTTAGACGTGCGCCGACGGAAATCCTTTTTCGTCTCCAGCGCTCGACTATTCGCCGCCTTGGCGGATCATTTCGAGTACTTGGTTGGTCGTTCGGACCCGCGCCAGGCGCGGAAAGACGGTGTCCATGAGCGCTTTCATGGAATCGTCGTGGGAGTTGCTGCACGCGTCGCGCGCGACGATGAGGTTGTAGTCGTGGTCGCGGGCGGAGTAGACGGTTGACGCGACGCCGACGTCGACGGCGCCGCCGGAGATGATGATCGTGTCGACGCCGCGCGAGCGCAGCGCGAGATCGAAGTAGGTTTGGTGAAACGTGCTCCAACGATATTTCGGAATTACATAATCTTCGGGCCGGGGCGCGATCTCATCGAGAACTTTTTGCTCGCGCGAACCTTCGGTGGCGCCGTGAACCGTTGGATTGCAGTCGTCGTTGGGCCAAGGGCGCAGCCGCATATCAGTGTCGGTGATCGCCATGTAACGGCTGTGGCCGTCGGGCCGATGATTGGCCATGGCGTAGAAAATCAGAATGCCATGCTGGCGCGCCGCGTTCATCAAGCGCACGGCGTTGTCGACCACCGGCTTCAAGGCTTTTTGTTTTTCTTCGGGGATGCCGTGGAAGTAGACGTTGAGCATGTCGAAGAACAGCAACGCGGTTTTTTTATTGTCGATTTGGTGGATGTTCATAAGAGTTCCTCCAGTGAAATTAGATTAGCCTAAAATTCCGCTGTCGCGGGAATGACGATCGAGCGCGGCGATCTCCCACCAGTTGTGATCGAGATCGCTTAGCAAAAACGAGTCGCCTTCGGTTGTCGACTCAATTTCCTCGATCATTGTCAGTCCGAACTCCTTGCGCCGTTCGTTAAAATCCCGATGGGCATCGGCAAGCGCGGCCGGCGATTCGACGGCGACCGTGTAGCGTTGCAGCGGCGTCAAAAAATGTTTGTTCTTCGCCGGCACTTCCAAGCTCACAACATACCATGGCGTCGACGGATGCTTCACGTCGTGGGGCTCGATGGTCGGCACGTGGGTGATGACATCGAGGCCTAACCCTTCTCGGTAGAATTTTTTCGAGGCTGCGAGATCGGTGCATTCCATGGTGCCATGAGTCATCGCTTGGGGCACGTAACCGCAGTCCGGCAATCGTTCTTCGGTGAGCACGGTTTTCCAGGGAAACGCGATCTCGTAGGGTAGGCCGGCTTTGTGGCGGTTTTCGTAGGATTCGATTTCCCAATAGTTGCCGCCGGGCTCGACGAAAAACATCGAGTAGGAACCGGCGCGCTCTTTGCGCTTAACCACTTTGGTCAATTTCAGTTCTTCCTTATGCGCTAGCAAATACTGATAAGCGTGGTCGACTTCTTGGTTATTTGCCACGCGCACGCCGTAATGGTTGCGCTCAGGTTTGTCTTTCACTTCCGCGCCGCCTTCGTGGACGATCAATTCCCAGCCGGTGTTGGGATGTTTCAGCACCGCTTCACGGTCGCGCCGTTCGAGCAAATCCAGTCCAAGGACTTTGGTAAGCACGGGAATCGTGTCGTCGAGGAAGCGCACTTCGGTGTGGCCGTGGACGAGGCCGTTGGGTTTTAGTACGGCATTGGTTTCGGTGGTCATGAAAAAACTCCTTCGCTATTTCTTACCGATGGCCAAGCGCTCGACGGCTTTTTGTACGAAGGTCGGATCGAGATAAGGCCGTGCGTCGCGATTTTTTACGATGGCGGGCGTGAAGCGCGCGTGAAAGCCGTTGATCATGCTTTCGATGCCTTCCTGCCAGGGAAACGGCTGGCCTTGGATCGCGTCGTACTGGGCCAAATTATTCTTGTGGGTTTTCTCGAGCAAGTTAGGATCGTTTTGCCGAGTGATTTTAACAATCGCGCGGTAGGCCGCCTCGCGGTTGGTGCGATACACTTGGATCGCTTCGACGATGGCGGTCATAAAATCGGTCAGCACGCGGGGATTTTTATCGCGAAAGTCGCGGGTCACGGTGTAGGGAATCCCCGCGTAGCCCATGCGCAGGTCGAAAAAGTTTACCAGCTCGCGAAAGCCGAGTTTTTCCAATTCGATCTCGTTGGGCGGCGACACGGTCATGGCGTCGTACAGCCCTTGCTTCATCTGCGCCGCCCGCGCCAAGGTGCCGCCGGCGGTGTAAAAAACCGCGACATCTTTGTTGGGCACGAGATTGTACTTTTCCAAAAGATAGAGCGTGGCGTATTCGTCCAGGCCGGCGCGGCTGACGCCGATCCTTTTGCCTTTCAAGTCGGCTATCGTTTTGATCGACGGCGCGACCATCAAGCGCTGCGGTACGTAGCGGGTCTCGGTGCCGATGACAATGATCGGCGCATCGGCGGCCGCGATGGTGCGCGACACTGCTGTCCCTCCCCCGTAGAGCACTTGAATGTTGTTGCTCAAAAGCGCTGGCAGGTAAGTCGACGGTCCCTGCATCAAGATCAGCTCGACGTCGAGATTGTACTTGCGAAAAATATTTTCCAGCTTGGCCAGCCAGGCGATGGAGAAGTTGGTGGTGGTGGAGGCGTAAGCGACGTTGAGTTTGGTAAGCTGAGCGCGGGCTTGGACTGGGAACAGGACGAATAGGACTGATAGGACGGATAGTTTAAGAGAGCAGCGATTCATAGTCGTGTTATTGGGATTATTCCGCGACGATGCGGTTTCTGAGTTGGCCGAGGCCTTCGACTTCGGCTTCGACTAGGTCGCCGGGTTTTAGCCACCAGGGCACCTGGTCCGGTTTTCTCCCGGCGGCGACGCCGCGCGGTGTTCCGGTGGTTAGCACGTCGCCGGGATTGAGTCCCAGTTGCGACCAGTAGGCGATCATGTCGCGGATTTTGAAAATCATGTAGCCCAAGTTCGAGTCCTGGCGGATTTCGCCGTTGACGCGAAGTGAGAGTTTTAGATTTTGCGGATCGGCGACTTCATCGGCGGTAACCAGATAGGGACCCATGGGCGCGAAGCCGGGAAAACTTTTGCCCATTAAGTGAATGCCGTTTTTGTTCTCGCTGCGAATCACATCGCGGCCACTGATGTCGTTGAACGTCGAGTAGCCTGCGACATAATCGAACGCTTCATCCACGCTGACATCGACGCAAGGCTTGCCGATCACGATGGCGAGCTCGACTTCGTAGTCGAGATGTTTTACTTCCGGCGGATGGGGAATGTCGTCTTCGGGACCGATCACGCTGCCCGGCAGTTTCAAGAACGCCACCGGCGCTACCGGGCCTTTTTTCGACGACATCTCGGAGACGTGGTCGGAAAAATTTTTGCCGGCGGAAATCAATGCGCCAGGGCGAGGCACCGGCGCCATCAAGCGCAGGCGCTGGCGTTCGATGACATTGTCACCGCTGCTGTCAGAGGCTGCGTGCTCGATCGCTGTTCGCGCGGCGTCCATTGCTTTGTCGCCATGTTTCAAGAACTCAACCATGTCGCTGCCCAGGGCGGCGCTGGCTACGCGCAGCGGGGCGGCAGCTTTCTCAACCTTGCTTAGATGGGACGCGTAGGCACTGAGCAGATCGACGACATTGCCGGAGCTGTCGATGGCGCCGATTCTCTCTTGCTCGTCATGGAAAAAAGTCACCAGCTTCATCGGCGTACTCCTCCGGCGGCGATAACTTGATGCGACAGCTCGCCGATGGCCGGCGACGAGCAGCGCATCGTCGAACCGATTTTGAGCGCCACGGGATTCTGCAACCGCTCGCCTTGGCGTGCCATGCTGGCGCCAATGGCGAACCAATCGCCCGGCTTGACGCCGAGGATCGACCAGCGGGCGACGATCTGCTCGACCGTGAAGACGCAATCGCGCAGGGCGAATTTCTGCTTGACGCTGCCGTCGAGGGAGAGTTCGACCTCCAGGGCCGAAAAAGTGTTCTTGTCGTTACCGATGAGAATGGCGGGGGCGACGCAGGTGCTCGACGGAAAGTTCTTGCCGAGCAAATTGTTGGTCGTGAGCCCTTCGCGCTTATTGATGTCGCGGGCGGTGATATCGACGATCAACATGGCGCCGGCGACATGTTCCCAGGCTTTTTCCGGGGGGATGCGCTTGCCGGCTTTGCCGATGACGATGGCGATGCAGCCATCGGCGTCAATTTCATCGGAAAATTTCGGCCAGATGACCGGCGCACCGATGGTGATAAAAGTCTGCGGCAGTTTGTAATAGCCCGTGGGGATTTCCGCCGGCGGCAGGGCTTCGACGCGGGCGCGATCGGAAAAACCGATGACGAAACTTTTTTCCGGATTTTGCAGCGGCGGCAGGACACTTACGTCGATGCTATCGTAAGTGAGCTTTTCGCCGCCGGGGCCGCGCAACTGGTTTAGGCCGGATTTGCTGACGAAGGACAGGATTTGATCGAGTAACGTTAGCCCAGGTTCGCCCCATTCGAGAAAGCCGGCGATGGTGTTTGGGAAATAATAGCTCGCCAGTTCGTAAGCATTCGCCTGTTTACCATCGGCCTGCGTCAAATAGGCGGCGCAGGCGACTTGTAAGTCGACTAACTGGCCGTCCAGCTCGCCGAAGATTCGGCTTTGATGCGGCAGCGAACTTTCCAAAAGTCCGAGATAAAGTTTCATCGAATGAGTCTTTTCGATCGATCGGAAAAAGTAGCTCTCCGTTTATCACGGACGCGGCGCGGTTCCTGCGATGCTGGATTAGGATTTCTTTTGTTTCAAATCCTGCAAAATTTCTTTGGCGGCATAATATCCCGGCAAACCAGTAATGCCGCCGCCGGGATGGCTGCCCGAGCCGCAGAGAAAAAGTTTGTCGATTGGCGTGTGGTAGCGCGCCCAGCCGGGCAGCGGGCGCATGAAAAAAATTTGATCCAACGCTAACTCGGCGTGATAGACGTGGCCTTCGGTCATTCCGTAAATCTGTTCGAGATCGAGGGGCGTTAAAACTTGGCGGTGCAGGATCGAGTTCTTGAAACCCGGTGCATACGCTTCGATCAAGTTTACAACCGTATCGCCAAGCGCGTCGCGCTGTTTGTTCCAGTTTCCTTCACGCAAATGATAGGGCGCCGATTGCATCCAGACCGACATGACATGCTTGCCGGCGGGCGCAAGCGATGGGTCGGCGAGCGATGGAATTGTGATTTCCAAAAACGGCTGCTGGGAATATCTGCCGTATTTGGCGTCATCGGCGGCGCGCTCTAGATATTCGATTGCCGGGCCGATGTGAATGATGCCGCCGAGCTGTGCTGCTTGTGCCGTGGACGATTTGAAATTCGGCAAGGCGTCGAGCGCGAGATTTACTTTCGCCACGGTGCCGCGGGCGCGAATGTTTTTCACTTGCAGTAAAAAATGCGGATCGACGTAGGTCGGTTCGACCAGTTTTAGAAAAGTTTTTTTGACATCGGTGCTGGAAATTATCACATCGGCGGTAAATTCAGTTCCGTTCGCGAGCACGACGCCCGAGGCAGCGCCGTCTTTGGTCGTGACGGTTTTGACCTCGGTGTCGGTGCGAATCTCCGCGCCATTTTGCTGGGCCGCAAGAGACAGCGCGTGGGAGATGCGGCCGATGCCGCCGCGGACAAAACCGTCGCTGCGAAAGGCGCCGGTGGCGGCGCCGATTTGATGATGCAAGAAATTGTAAGCCGTGCCTTGTTGGCGCGGTCCGACGAAGGATGCGAGCATGGAACTCGCCGCGATGGCGGCTTTGAGCGCTTCGCTCTCGAACCATTCGTCGAGAAAGTCGGACATGCTCATGGGCAAGACGCGCAAAAACTCGTACATCTCCTTTTTGCCCAGGCGATGAAATTTCCACGCCGCTTTGATCAGTTCCATCGGGTTGAATTCACCCGGCGTGGCGCGGTCGGGGAGGGGTAAGGAATAAAGCGTCAGAAGAAAGCCGGACAATTTTTTTGTCAGCGCGCAAAACTCGCCGTACTTTTCCGCATCGCACTGGGAATGGCGGCGGATTTCCTCGATGGCTTTCGCTGGATCGCGCGGAATGACGAGCGCGTTGCCGGTGAGACTCGGCGCAAACATTAACGGATCGAGGGGCAGAAACTCCAGGCCGTGCTTTTGCAGATTGAGACCTGCAACAATTGCCGGCGCAAACGAACCGGCGAGATGGGCGCAGGTAGCGTACTTGAACCCAGCAAAGATTTCTTCGCTGGCGGCGCTGCCGCCGATCACCGGACGGCGCTCCAAGACCAAGATTTTTTTCCCAGCCTTGGCCAGATAGGCCGCGGTCACCAGGCTGTTGTGGCCGGCGCCGATGATGATCGCGTCGTATTTTGCCACGGTGGTTAGCGAAAACTCCTTTGGCTGTCTTTGAGAATTTCCAGCGCTGCCAATCTTCCCGACGCCGCCATGACGCCGCCGCCCGGATGGGTGCAGGCGCCGCACATGTAGAGATTTTTTATCGGCGTGCGATATTTCGCCCAGCCGGCTACTGGACGCAAGAAAAATAATTGGTCGAGGGTGAGCTCGCCCTGAAAAATATTTCCTTCGGTCAAGCCGAATTCTTGCTCCAGATCCCACGGCGTGACCACTTGGCGGTGCAAAATAATATCTTTCATATTCGGCGCGTATTCGCTCAAGGTATCGATGACGGCGTCGCCCAGCGCGTCGCGTTTTTCCGGCCAGGTGCCAGATTTTAAATGATACGGCGCGTACTGCACGAAGATCGACATCACATGTTTTCCCGGCGGCGCCATGGATGGATCGAGCATCGACGGCAAAATGATGTCCATGTAGGGCCGGCGCGAAAAATCGCCGTACTTGGCATCGTCGTAGGCGCGCTCGATGTAGTCCAGGCTCGGGCTGATGGAAATCGCGCCGGCGAGATGCGGGCCGTTGCCGGGCATGGCGGTGAAATTGGGCAGCGCGTCGAGGGATAAATTAACTTTTGCCGACGAGCCGCGGATTTTGAAATTTTGCACCTGCTTGGTAAATCCCGCATCGAGGTGCTGGCTGTCGATCATTTTCAAAAACGTCCGCTTGGGATCGACGCTGGAGACGATGACTTTGGCTTGGATTTCCTCGCCCGATTGCAGAACAACGCCGTGGGCTTTGCCCTTCTTGATCAACACTTGATCGACCGCGGCTTCGGTTCTGATCTCCGCGCCGTGGTGGCGCGCCGCCTCGGCGATCACTCGGCTGATCGATCCGGTGCCGCCGCGGGCGAAACCCCACGAGCGAAACGCGCCGTCGAGCTCGCCCATGTAGTGATGCAGCAGCACGTACGCCGTGCCGGGCGAGCGCGGTCCCATGAAGGTGCCGATGATGCCGCTCGCCGACATGGTCGCTTTGAGTACGTCGGTGTCGAACCATTCGTCGAGAAAGTCCGCCGAGCTCATGGTCATGAGTTTGGTGAGATCGTACAACAGTTTTTCACCCAGGCCGCGAAAATGGTTGCCCACCGTGGCCAGGCCGAAAAGATCTTTTGGCTTCCAGGTCGTCGGTTCCGGCGGAATCATGCCGAGCAGGGGCTTTACCGCCATCGCCATCTGCACCATCAGCTGGCCGTATTGTTCGTAGGCCTCGGCATCGGTGGTCGAGTGGCGCGCGATCTCGCGCCGGGTGCGGGCGTGGTCGCCGCAGCGGAAAAGATAATCCCCGTCGGGCATCGGCGTGAAGGTGCTGTCCAAGGGAATGATTTCGAGATCGTATTTCGGCAGTTCGAGATCGCGGATGACTTCGGGGCGGAGCAAGCTCACGACATAGGAACAGACCGAATATTTAAATCCGGGATAGAGTTCTTCGGTCACCGCCGCGCCGCCGAGCAGGTGGCGCCGTTCGAGGACGAGGACTTTCTTGCCGGCTTTGGCCAAATAGGCGGCGCTGGTCAGACCGTTGTGGCCGCCGCCGATGATGATCGCGTCAAATTGGTTTCGCATCTCGATGATTTGCTTAAAGCCGCATATTTGGTAATTTCGACCGGGAAGTCAACGAGACAGTGCGGCTGAGCCGCAATCAATGGGAAGAAGAGATTAACCGCAAAAAGCGCAAAGGGCGTAGAAAAGAATCCGAATTTGTAGGGGCGACCGGCTGGTCGCCCTTCTTTGCCGCACGGAAAGTTTTCAATGTACTGATGCAGTGTGGAGCCGGCGAGACCGTTTCCGTCAATCCAAAATCGAAAATCCAAAATAACAAGATGCCCATCGGAACGCCATTTCACTCGCGAACTTCGGCCCTTTGCGCCAGTCACAACTGGCGGACATGGTCGGGATACTTTGTCGCCGGCTGCTACGACGTGATGCACGACTACGAGTATCATGCGATCCGCAACAGCGCCGGGCTGATCGATGTCTCGCCGCTCTATAAATACGACGTGCGCGGCAAGGACGCGCTCAAATTGGTCAATCGGGTGATCACCCGGGACGCGGCCAAGTGCGCCGTCGGTCAGGCGCTTTACGCGTGTCTGTGCGAAGACGATGGCGCGGTGATTCAAGATGGCACGGTGTTTCGTTTGGCTGAGGATCATTTTCGTTTTCACTTGGCCGACCCGAGTTTACGTTGGCTAAAGCTCAATGCCGTCGGTCTCGACTTGTCGATCCAGGAAGTTTCCGAGCGCATCGCCGCCCTGGCGCTGCAAGGGCCCAATGCGCGAAAAATCCTTGCCCAAGTATTCGATGCGGAGTTGAGCCAGCTAAAATTCTTTCGCTTCACGGCGGGGAAAATTCTGGACGTGCCGCTAATCGTTTCGCGCACCGGCTACACCGGCGATCTCGGCTACGAACTATGGTTTGACGCGCAACACGCCGAACGGATTTGGGACGCTTTGATGGCCGCGGGTGAATCGTTCGGTATCAAGGCGACCGGGATTTTGGCGCTCGATGTGTCGCGGCTTGAGGCCGGGTTCATTCTCTTGGAAGTCGACTACATCGGCGCTGAGAAGGCGCTGATCGCGACGCAACGCTATTCGCCATTTGAAATCGCTCTCGGTTGGACCGTCGATCTGCAAAAGGATCATTTCGTCGGCGCTAAGGCGCTGCGCCAAGCGCAGCAAGCCGGTCCGGCGCGCCAGATTGTCGGACTGGAAATCGTTCTCGACGACTACGAGTATCTTTACAAACAGGCCGGCTTGGCGCCGCAATATCCGCTGGCGGCGTGGCGCGGCGGCGTGCCGGTGTACAAAGACGATCGCCAAGTCGGCCATGCCACCACCGGCGCCTGGTCGCCGACCTTAAAAAAATATCTCGCGCTGGCGACTATTGAAAAAGGTTTAGCTGAGCCGGGTACCAAGCTCGATTTGGAAGTGACCGTTGAATACGCGCGCAAGCAAACCGGCGTGACGGTGGTTAAGACGCCGTTTTTCGACCCAGCGCGCAAGCGCGCCATCGCATAATCGCCAACCTCTATCGCACCGGCCGAATCGCCACGTTGCGGCTCGCCAGATATTTTTTGCACTCGCCGATGGAATATTCGCGAAAGTGAAAGATCGACGCGGCCAGCGCCGCGCTGGCGTTACCTTCGGTTAATCCCTCATAGATATGTTCGAGGTTGCCGACGCCGCCCGAAGCGATCACTGGAATTCCCACGCTGTCGGCAATCGCCCGCGTCAGCGGTAAATCATAACCGGCTTTGGTGCCGTCGCGGTCCATGCTGGTGAGCAAGATTTCACCGGCACCATTTTTTTCCATGCGCCGCGCCCATTCGATGGCGTCAATTCTAGTAGCGTTTCTTCCGCCGTGGGTAAAAACTTCCCAGTGGTCGGCGACCCGCTTGGCGTCGATGGCGACGACGATGCATTGGCTGCCGTAGGTTTCCGCCGCTTCGCGGACGAACTCCGGGCGATTGACCGCGCCGGTGTTGATCGAAACCTTGTCGGCGCCGGCTTGCAAGAGCGCGCGAATGTCTTCGAGCTTATTGATGCCGCCGCCGACCGTGAGCGGCATGAATACTTGTTCCGCTGTGCGCGCCACGACATCGAGAATGATACCGCGATTTTCGTGCGATGCGGTGATGTCGAGATAGCACAGTTCGTCGGCGCCTTCGAGGTCGTAAACTCGGGCTATCTCCACCGGGTCGCCGGCGTCGCGCAGGCCGATAAACTTGACCCCTTTAACGACACGCCCGGCTTTGACATCCAGGCAGGGAATGATTCGTTTGGCGAGCATGATTGAGTTAATCTTTGCGGTTCCCGCCAGCATTACCAGCAAGTTTTAATCGGCTTTCTTAACGACCGAGTCAAATCCCTATCACACGCCGAAAACGAAGGTAAGCTCCCGATTGTATGCCACTTGTCCTATGATTAGGACTAAAACTTTAAGCCTGATTATTCGATTTAACCAGTTGGTTAAGTATGCTTTGACATACGAAAGACCTAAAAAGTTCAAAAAAATATTTTTTGTATACAACTTTAGGCTTGACAGAATGTCGCCGTTGGGTTAAAAACTGTCGGAACTGGTACCAAGAGCTTAGTTAATTTAAAAGGGAGGCAAGAAGGAGGCAATGATGACGAAGAGATATTTAGTAGGGAGCATGCTTGCTGCGTTCCTTTTGGCTGCGGGAACAGTTCAAGCCCAGGGCGTGGATCAAAAGATCCAAACGTTGGAGCAGGAACTTTCACAGCTGAAAGAACAGCAGATCGA
>SHYW01000016.1 GCA_009692615.1 Deltaproteobacteria bacterium
CATAAAGCTCCACTGTGAACATCCTTCCAGCCTCCCGATGCCATTCAATAACATCGAGACAGCCTACAGGACCGGTACACTTTTGACCCGCCATTTTCTGCCAGATCTTTGCCGGTTCAGTGGTACACTTTACGCCCGCGATTTATAACTTCAATGACGATGCTGCCGCCTTCGTGGCGCGCCTGGAGCTTTAATACGCCGCAGGGATTTTTGCCGCGAGCTTGCCGCGCCTGCGGCGTTTCGATGCCGTGATCCAGGGCGTTTCGGATCATGTGCGTGAGCGGGTCTTTTAGGTGCTCGATGATGCTCATGTCGACTTCGACGTCGTCGCCCTGGGTTTCCAAACGCACGAGTTTCTTTTCGCCCTGCGCCAGGTCGCGGACCTTGCGCAGGTACTGGCGGAACGTCGGCCCCACCGGCACCATGCGCACGCGCATGATTTGTTCTTGCAGTTCTAGGGACAGACGCTCGACTTGGTCATGGGCTTCGAGGGCTTCGCTGGTGCTCTGGCCGCGCGCCGTCAGCGTTTGGCGCAAACGGCCCTGGGCGATGGCGATTTCGCCGGCGAGATTGAGCATGCGATTGAGCTTTTCGGTATCGACGCGGATGGTTGTGGCGTAATCGACGACGGCGTCGGCGACGGCGCCGCGCTTAGTTGGAACCGGCGCGGGATTCGGATTCTCCATCGGCTCAGCGGCGTCGCCGTCGGTCAGTTGTTGCTGGAGCTTTACATGCTCGGGCTTTACTTCCTCGGCGCCGGCCACTTCCGCGGCAATCATTTCGCGCAGCGCGTCCAACGAGCGCAGCAATAGGGTGATGCGCTGCGAGGTCACCGGGATGGAATGATTGCGAAAACGTTGTAACAGATCCTCGAAAGCATGAGCGAAGCCGGCGACTTTGGGAAAGCCCAAACTACCGGCGTTGCCCTTGATGGTATGCGCGCCGCGAAAGATCGCTTCTAAAAAACCGTCGTTGTGAGGATCGGCTTCCAAGGTGACCAGGGCTTCTTCCATGGCGGCGAGGCGCTCGTCGCATTCGGCGATGTAGGTTTTGAGAATCGCTTCGAAGTCGATTTCCATGTCTTAGGCCCTATAACCGCTTCACCCACGCCGAACCGTCGTCGGTGTGGAAAATTAATTTACGGCCTTTGTCGCCGCCAATATCTTGGCCGATGACCGGGATATCTTCGCGCTCGAGGATTTTTTCGGCGGTCTGGACATTTTCCCAGCCGAGGTGGGTGGCGCGGTTGCGAAACGCGGCGATCACACAGGCGCCGCCGAAGAGCTTCGCTTGCAGATCCCGTTTGCGGCAGCCGAGCGCCGTCAGTTGTTCGATCAGTTCGGCGATGGCGACGTTGCCAAAGCGCGGCGAAGCGACGCCGTCGCCGGTGAAAGCCGGTAGCAGATAGTGGTTGATGCCGCCGATCTTTTTCACCGCGTCCCACAGGCAGACCGCGACGCAGGAGCCGAGAATGGTCGTCACGGCATGGCTTTGGCGCGAGGCAAACAGCTGCCCCGGATGGAGATAAAGTTTTTCATGGGCGGCGTTCTTGACCTCAAGAACGGCCTCGCTCTGGTTTGGGTTTGGCTTTGCCGCTGAATGCATCGCTACACAATTTCTAATTTCAATCGCCGAGCAGGTTTCTTACCTTGGTGATGAGCTCCAGACTGTCGATCGGTTTAATGACGTAATCGTTGCAGCCGCTCTCGTAGCCGCATTCCATCGCGGTGGCTTCCGATTTGGTGGTCACCATGACGATCGGCACCTCGCGGGTCAGGGCATTTTCCCGCAGCCGTTTCACGGCGGCGAAACCGTCCATCTTGGGCATCACGACGTCCATCAGGATCAGATCGGGTAGGGTGGCCAACGCCTTCGCTACGCCTTCTTCGCCATCCCGGGCGATCATCAGCTCGTAGCTATCGCGCTGGAGAATCATTTGCTCCATTTGCAAAATGGTTTCGGAATTGTCGACCAGCAGGATTTTTCGCGATGCCACAGGTTTGAATCCTTTCTTCTGGTTTGCCCGTCCGTGCGACGCGTCAATTATCGCAGCTTGCTGCCGTCGGCCCGGACTCAAATGGATTTACTCAAAGCAAGACACCGGCCATTCGTAATCATTTAGAAACTGCCAATACATTCCGAAAAATTGACAAATCGCGTCGGCCGTTCACAAATTTGTGCAGAAAACCCTAGAAAGTTGACCGAGAGCGAACGAACGGAGGGCGTGAGCGCTGAAGCAAATTTTTGGGGTTCAAGCGCCGATAAGAATTTAATCGCCAGTAGTTTTTCTCTTTGTTCTCAATCGCTGCTCAAACGTCGCGAGTGAAAAATTCGTTTGCGGCGGCCGATGATGACGCATCATTACCAAGAGTGGAGCGTTCCCACCTTTAACTGTCCAACCCTGTTCAATAAGGGCCATAACTGACCAATCGGTGCGCTGAGGTTTTTGCTAACGTTGGGTTTTCCTGCAAGTTTGTCTAGCCGACAAGATGGCACATAATTGGCTTTACATGGTGGAGTTAATATCTTGTCTGGCGCGAAACTTCGGCCGAGTTTGAAACCAAGGAGTGATTGCAGTGGCACTACCCGACGAATCAAATGAGATTACCGCACCTCAGAGTGCGACCCATCTCGGCCCCGGGACCGATGTCTTGTATGGCTGGCTCGTCGACCGAGCGGCGGCGGATCTTGGCTTGGCGCAAACCTTGGCGGCCAACGAGGCGCAGCGCCGCGAACAGATCAAAGCCCTCGAGGAGAGTTTCCAGGCGCAGATTCGCGAACTGCGTGAGCGTTCAGTCGTCAGCGGCGTTGAGCCGAGCGGTACGACAGCGATCGAGCCGCTCAAGCAGGAGCTGGAACGATTCGGCGCACACCAAGCGCAGATCGAAGCCGCGTTTAACAGCAAACTCGGCGAGTTCGCTTCACAGTTACAACAGCAAACAGCAACTAGCTCTTCTGCTAATAGCGAAGATATAAAATTCGAAGTCAAACTTATAGCTGACCGCATTGCCCGGGTAGAATTTGCCAGCCAGCGGGCGCAAGCCCAGGCGCTGAGCGAAAGCCAACGGCTTGAAAATACGCTCGTCGAGCGGGTTCAGGCTTTGGTCGCGAACGAAGCGGCAAGCAACAAAGTCCAACTACTTGCCGAACTCCAAGCTCATGGCGCGGTAGCTGAAGTTTCAAACCAATGGCAAGAACAGCTCAGCGATCTAACGCAGCGAATCGGCGGTCTGGAAAATTCCTCTAGTGCGCTGACCGAACAGCAGCAGCGTTGGAGTGATGGCGCGGACAGGCGCATGAGCGCGCTGGTGGACGAGGTCGGCGCGCAGCTGCGAGTTCTGGGCAGCGCCAATGTCGATCATGAAACTCATGAAGCGGCGCGGGCGGCGCTGATCGCGCGGCTCGGCCGATTGGAACAGAGCGCGTCACTCGGTGTCGCGGAACTCAAAGCCGAGATCGGTGCAATTAAATTTCGCCTCGACGAGCCGTTACGTGCGGCACCGATCGACGACGTCGCCGTGCAGCGTTTGGACGAAATCCTCAGCGCTCGAATCGCCGAGCTCCAGGAAAAATTGGCCACAGCCTTGAACCTTGCCGCTCAGCGCGATGGCGAGCTAGTGGCGCTCCAAGGACGCATGAGCGCTTTGTCCGTTAACCTCACGGCGCTATCCGAGCGCGTCGTCGATCACGATCAAATCGCCGCGCTCAAAGCGGAACTCGGCCATGGTGAAGCACAAGCAATGCAGACGGCGCGATCATTGATGCGCCAAGTCGAAGCCAACCTCGGTGCCAAACTGAACCAACTCGAAAGCGAACTCGGCGGCGCACTGGAACGGAGCCAGAGCCGCGACGGCGGGTTCGACGAGATACGCGGGGAGATCGAGCAGCTGGCGCAACGTTGGCTACAGAGCGAGAGCAACACCCAGCAGACCCACGGTTTGATCGCCAATGAACTGGCTCATGCCGCGCAACTGCGCGACGGCGTGATTGGCGAACTGAGCGCGTTGCAAAGTCAGTTCAGCGAACGCCAGGAGCGCGATCAGCGCATCGACAATCTCGCTGCCGATCTCAACGCCCGCTTGTTCGATGTCCAGAACCAGCTCAGTCAGAATTTGTCTTTACTGGTCAGCCGCGACGCGGAAATCTCGGCGCTCAAGCTGCAAGTCGAACATTTGATCCAAATGGCCGCGGCGAAACCTGTCATGCCGCCGCTGGCGCCGACCCGATTGCACACGGCGGCCGCGCTCGGCGGCTTGAAACCGCTGTCTGAAGCGCAGCCGGTGTTGAAGCCGGCGGCGGCGCAAGAGCCGGCGAGCTTGTTGCAGAGTTATGATGCCGATCCTGCTGCTGGGGCGAAACAGGATAAAAGACAATTGCAGGAAAAGATTTCCGCCGACATCGAGCGGGTCAGAGCGGAGCTGAGAAAACGCGCCGGAGTCAGCCGTTAAGTGGCGCAGGCGGATTATTTATCGCGATTGCGGCGGCAACGATTTGACGATTTATGAGCGGTAAACGAATTCCCACCGGCATTCCCGAGCTCGACGCGCTGCTTGAAGGCGGCCTGCGGGAAGGCAAAACCTATCTTGTGGTGGGACAGCCCGGCACTGGCAAGTTGGTCTTCAGCTTGCAGTTTCTCGTCCGCGGCTTGCTCGAAAAAGAAAAATGTCTGTACGTCGCCATCGACGAGAAACCCGCCGATGTCATCGAGCAGGCGACTTCGCTGGGGTGGGATTTGGCGCCGTTCATCGAGTCCAAAGAGTTTCTCATTCTCGATGCCTCAGCCTATTTCGGCGGGCGCGCCGGCGATCCCGCCAAGGGCGTCGACGTGCAGCAGGTGGCCGCCGATCTCAATAATTATATCGTGCGCATGGGCGCGGTCCGAGTGGTGATCGATCCGGTGGGGCCGCTGCTGTCGGCGCGCAACTCGGAGCAGGCGCGGCTGTTGATCTACGCGCTCCAGGCGAACACCAACACGACCCATTTGCTCACGACTTACGCCGCCGAAAAGCCGCCGCGCGGCGTGGAAGAATATTTAGTCGCGGGAACCATCGTCCTGGAAATGAATCGAGTCGAAGGCCGCTATCAACGCAAATTGACCATTGAAAAAATGCGCGCCACGGCGTTGGAACCGGCGCAGTACGACTTCAACATCGTCGCCGACCGCGGCATCGTGTTCAAAACCTAATTGCCCTTTCCCATCTAGCCGCGAAAAACTTCAGCGTTGACCGCCGTGCCGTAGGCCAGCACTTCGGTGACGCCGGCGGCGATTTCCGTCGCGTCGTAGCGCACGCCGATGATGGCGTTGGCGCCGAGCTGGCCGGCATGCTCGATCATCAAACGATGGGCGTCGTCGCGCGCCCGCTCGCAAAGTTCGGTGTAGATGGTGATGTTGCCGCCAAACAGCGTCTGCAAGCTGGCACCGATGTTACCGAGGAGGCTGCGCGAACGGACGATAATGCCGCGCACGACGCCTACGTTTCGCGCAATCCGGTAGCCGGGGATTTCCTGCGCCGTGGTGATGAGCTTGCTGTCAATCATGGGCAATTCTTTCTCCTTTGGGTTTACCGCATCCGCAATCAACGCGCTGGCAGCGGGTCGGCGCCGGCGATTCTGTTGAAAAGTGAGATCACTTCGGTGTCGCGCGGAATGTCTTTGATCGCTTTGTCCTGGGCCTCCGGGGTCAGCGGCGTGGCGTCGTCGGCGGACAGCCGTTTGAAGTCTTTGAGAAACGCCGGGTCTCTAAAAGTCTTGCGCATCGCCTCGCGCCAGTGATTGACCGCTTCCCCCGGCGTGCCGGGCGGCAGAATGTACGGTGAGCCGACCAGCCGGAAGGTGCGGAACATGGTTAGGATCTTGCGCTCACGATCATTCTTCCCAAACGTTTCTAGCTCCGGCAGCTTGTTGAACGCGGCATGGAGATGACGATCGTCCTTAGGAATCTGGATGATCGCGTGGAAGTTTTGCAACTTTTTCTCGACGAATTCGGGATTGCGCTGCAATACAGTGTCGGGAATATTGGCACGGGCGTCGAGCTCGCCACGCTCCATCGCTACATCGAGCTCAAGTCCGGAATAGCCGGTGACGAATTTTGGTTCTTTCAAACCCAATATCCAGGAAAACAGCCGGCCGTTGATGTAAATGTCATGGCCGACGGTCTGGGCGCCGACGCGAATGCCGGGACGGGCGCGCAGCTTTTCCAAATTGTCCAGGCCGAGTTTAGCCACGGTGCCGAAAACATATTGCGCCGTGCTGTTGGAGGCGCCGAGATAGATGAGCTTATCGATATCGTATTCGACTCCGGTGGAGCCGAGCACGGCGTTGGCGACTAGACCTGAGCCGACATTGCCGAGGGTCAAGCCATCCGGCCTGGCGTTGCGCGCGATGTAATTGGTCGCCTTTCTACCGCCGCCGCCGGGCATGAACTGGGTGACGATGATCGGCTCGCCGGGCAAATATTTTTTGAGAAACGGTATAGCCGCCTGGACGCGCAGGGCGCCGGTGCCGCCGGGCTCGCGGCCTTGGACCAGTAAGATGGTTTTACCCTGGAAGTAGGGTGTGGATTGAGCGAACAGCGGTGCGTTAACCGCGCTTGTGACGCCTGCGATGATAACGGCTAGGATCAAATTTGCCAGCATCAGTTCTCCGTGAAGTTCTCGGTGTTAACTAAATACGTTTGATTGTAATTCCATCAAAGTAGCATGCTGCGCTGGCGCTGCAAGTTACCAACCGCGCTTGGTGAACTTAGCGATATCGCGCCGGTCGCGCTTCGATGGGCGACCCGGCGAATCAAATTCCACGCCGCGCTCGAATTTCATTTGGGCCGCGACGGCTTGCCGTTTGGCGACGCTTTCAGTGGTTTCTTCATAGAGGCCTTGCGCCTGTGGCGCCGGACCGCGCAGGCGGGAAACCGCTTTGACGACGATCGCCCATTCAATAGGGCCGCGGCGAATATTCAGTTTGTCGCCGATCCGAACCACGCGGCTCGGTTTCGCACGGGCGCCGTCGATGTCAATTTTACCGCCACCGATGGCTTCGGCGGCAAGCGCGCGGGTCTTGAAAAACCGCGCGGCCCAGAGCCATTTGTCTAGTCTGATCGCTTCGTTGTCTGTGTCGTCGCGTATGTTTCGCTGGTGTTTACGGCCAAGGAAAGTGACCCAGCGGAGCTTCATTCAAAAGCTTGTGGTCGGTAAGATCGACTTGCAACGGAGTGACCGAGACGAATCCTTCGTGCACGGCGACGCAATCGGTGCCGTCGTCATGGGCGAAGCCCAAGTCGTCGCCGCCGATCCAGTAATATTTGCCGCCGCGCGGGTCGACGCGCTCGACGATGTTTTCGCTGTAGTGGCGCTTGCCCATGCGCGTCAACTTCCAGCCTTTGAGCTGCGCCTTGGGTAAATTGGGCACGTTGACGTTGAGCAAGGTGCCCGCGGGGATGCCCGGCTGTTGGATGCGCTCGATCAAGGTCGCGGTGAATTCTGCCGCGATGTGAAAATCGAAATTGCTAAACGTGACCAGAGAAACCGCGATGGCGGGAATTCCCAACAGCGTGGCCTCGATGGCGGCGGACACCGTTCCCGAATAAATAATGTCGTCGCCGAGATTGGGCCCTTTGTTGATTCCGGAGACGACCAGATCGGGTTTGACCGGCAACAGTCCGGTAAGCGCGAGCTTGACGCAATCCACCGGCGTGCCGTCCACTGACAGGCGCCGCGGGCCGATTTCGTGCACGCGCAGCGGCCGGTGCAGCGTCAAGGCGTGGCTCATGGAACTCTGCGCCCGGTCCGGCGCCACGGTGTAGATCTCGCCAAGTTTTGCCAAGCTCTTTTCTAGTGCCGTCAGTCCTTCGGATTGAATGCCGTCGTCGTTGGAAAGCAGGATGATCATGGGCGTATTGTCGCAAAGAAGATGGCGGTGGACAAGTGCGCGGTTAAGAGGAATTCACCACAGAGAACACAGAGTTCGGAAGAGATTTGCAGTAATAAATTTTTACGCTGCGCCGCGCTGGAAAAGGCGCAATTCTCACAAGCCAGCGGAAAATTGCCGGTGGTTTTCGATCATTGCGGCAAACTGCGGTTTGTCGTTTTCATGGACCGTCGCGGGAAACTTGGCCTCGCTGCGGCGCCAGCGCGCCAGCCATTTGTGATCGAGCAGTTGCGGCGCCAGGGGATGGCGCGTCACGCTTTTGGCTTGGGTGAAGGCCAGCGTGGTTTCGATTTTCGGTCCGCTGCCAATCCCTTGGGCGACAAAAAAGCCGGCGCTCAAGAGCGCCACGCGCACGGCGGTGGACGCCGAATAGGTGTAGAGTTCCGCCGGTTTGCCCGCGCAGCGGCGAAAAATCCGCGCGAAGATTTCGCCGGTCCACAGTTCAATATCGATTTTGAACGAGAAGGGGTCGTAAAAAATTAGCTCGGGAGTTGGCGCCGCATCGAGGTGAACGCGAAAGTCGCCGTTGAGCAGTTGCCAATGGAGCAGTCCCGACGGGTGCTGCCAGTTGCCAGTGGCGAGAATCTTTGTTGGCGCGCCGTGGCGCAGGTGCGGCAACTCGCCGGGATATTTGGCGGCGAGGATGAGCGGGTCGAGGTCGCGCTCGAAGCTGATCACGCGCAGGGGCCGCAGCGCGTTGTTAAACGCGTAGCATTTCTCGAAGCAGTGAATCGCCGTCATGGCATTGGTGGCGGCGCCGAGGCCGACGTCCCAGATCACCAACTCGTTGCTGTTACTTTGATTCAATCGTTCGGCGAGGGCCGATTGTTCGATGTAAAGTTTGTTGGCTTCCTCAATGGGCGCGATTACCGAGTGCATGATTTCGCCGGAACTGATTTGGCGAATGCTCGAGAAACCTTGAGCAGAACGGAAAATCTCGTAATCGCCCAAACGGGCGGGCTGGCTCGACTTCGCCTTACGTGGTGCGTGGGACGGATGATCTTCGTCGCTGCGCGCCAATTCGATTCGTTTCTCGCGATAGTAAGCGGCGAATCTGCCGGCTAAAATCTGCTCGCGCATTTCGAGCATCAGTCGATGATAGAAGGCCAGATTGTGCATGCCCAAGAGATGCCAACCCAACACCTCGCCTGATTTGATCAAATGATGCAGATAGGCGCGCGAGTATTGCCGGCAACATTGGCAGTCGCAAGCGGTGTCCACTGCGTCGTCATTCAATTTATAGGCGGTGCGGCGCAATTGTAGTTTACCCAGCGAGGTAAACACCACGCCGCGTTGCGCCAATTGGGTCGGAATGATGCAATCGAACATGTCGACGCCGCGATGGACCGCTTCGAGAATATCGATCGGTGTGCCTACTCCCATCAGATAACGCGGCAGATTTATCGGCAACAGCTCGGTGACCAGTTCGGTGAGATCGTAGCGTTCGGCGTGGGTTTCGCCGACTGCGAGACCGCCGATGGCCAAGCCGTCGAAGGGCAGTTCGCGCAAGAATACCACGCTCTGCTTACGCAGTTCAGTATGGGCGGCGCCCTGGACGATACCGAACAACGCAGCCGCGGAATCGCCGTGGGCAGCGATCGCACGTAGCGCCCAGCGGTGGGTGAGTTCCATCGCTTCACGGGCTTCATCGTAAGCGGCGGTGGACGGGATGCACTGATCGAGCACCATCCTGATGTCGCTGCCGATGGCCTGCTGCATTTCGATGCTCGATTCCGGTGAAAGCAAAAATGTCTTGCCGTCGACGTAGCTATTGAAGCGCGCGCCGCTTTCGTTTATCGCCCGCGAATGCGGCAGCGAAAAAATCTGAAACCCGCCGGAGTCGGTGAGCACCGGGCCGTCCCAGTTCATGAAGCGGTGAATGCCTGAGAATTTTTTGAAAACTTCCGGCCCCGGCCGCAGCAATAGATGATAGGTATTGGCCAACAACAGCCGCGCGCCGGTGGCGCGCAAACTTTCCGCGCTCTGCGCCTTGACAGTCGCTTGGGTGCCGACCGGCATGAAGATCGGCGTTTCCACTGGGCCGTGAAGAGTTTGAAATGTTGTCGCACGGGCGCGGGAACCGTTTGCTTCGGCTTCTAACGTAAACTGCAAGCGACTATTAACGCACGCTGAATCTAGCATTGACCGTCACACTATCATCGCTGGGAGCACTTCGAAACATTAGCGGATCGCTTGGCAGGCGGGGTTGCTACAACAAAGCGTGGTTGCGATCTTGTGTCCACTACGCCGCCTGGGGTATAAATTTTATTCGTTGCAAGGAGAACTTTTCCCATGGCAAACGCGGAAATCGTCGCGATCGGTTCGGAATTACTGCTCGGACAAATCGTCGATACCAATTCGGCTTGGATGGCGCAGCGGCTGACCGCGCTGGGTGTGAATCTCTATTTCAAATCGGTGGTCGGCGATAATCCAGCGCGTATGAAAGAAGTGATCGCGCGGGCGATCGAGCGCGCCGACATCGTCATCACCAGCGGCGGCATCGGCCCGACCCAAGACGATCTGACCCGCGACATCGTCGCCGAAGTTACCGGCCGTAAGCTGATTCAAGACGCCGGCATGTTGGAGCAGGTCGAAAGCCACTTTCGCCGGCGCGGCCGGCCTATGACGCCGAACAATTTGCGACAATCCTATATGCCCGAGGGCGCGATCCCGGTGAAAAATCCCAACGGCACCGCGCCGTCGTTTGTCGTCGAAGACCCGCGTGGAATTATCTTCTCCTTGCCCGGCGTGCCGGTGGAGATGAAGTGGCTGTTCGAAAACGAAGTCGAACCCTACCTGATCAAGAAATTCAATCTCGCCGAAGTGATTCACTACCGCGTGCTCAAGATCGTCGGCATCGGTGAGAGCGCGGTGGACGACAAGGTCGGCCACTTGATCGCCAACTCGAGCAATCCCACCGTCGGCGTCTTGGCGCTGCCCGGACAGGTCGACGTACGCATTGCCGCTAAGGCGGCCAACCGCGATGAGGCGATGAAGATGATCGCGCCGGTGGAAGCGGAGGTGCGCGGCTTGCTCGGCACGGCGATCTTCGCCGCCGACGATGAAACCATGGAGTTGGTCACGGGCAAACTGCTGCGTGAAAAAAAACAGACGGTGGCGGCGTGCGAAGATTTAACCTGCGGCCAGCTGGCGGAAAGGTTGCAGACCGCGAGCAACGAAAATTTCGGCGCCGGTTTTATCTGCAATGGCGAGGCGGCGCTTCGCTCATTGCTAAAAAATTCTCAAGCCGCGAGCCGGATCGATGAAGTTCTCAAGGATCCACTGGCGTTGACCGATGCCATGGCCCAGGCGGCGCGCCAGCAGTCGGGCTGCGACTTTGGCCTGGCGCTCCACGCCGTCGCCGATCCCAACAGCAAGATTCAAAATCTCGCCGGCGGCGAGACTTATGTGTCGCTCACCGACGGCAAAACCTTTTTGCGCCGCGAAAGCACCAGCGCCGGGCGCGGCGCCTATGACCGCTCGCGCATGACGCTCAACGCGATTGATTTGCTCAGGACGGCGTTGTTGGAGGGGATGAATTGAAAATAGTTTTTAGTGTTTAGTTTTGAGTTTTTAGTTTCGCAAGTAGCGCCTGCAATTGGCTGAGCGGCGCTTCCAAGCTGCGGATCGCTTCACTCCAGAATTCGGTTTTCTCGATATCTCTGCCGATGGTTTGTTTGACGACGTTTTCCGCCGTGTCGCTGCCGGCGCGGCGCAGGAACTCTTCGTACTTGGGCAGGAATGAATTGCCTTCGGCTTTGAACATGGCGTAGAGCGCGCGGCTCAAAAGATAGCCGAAGGTGTAAGGGAAGTTATAAAAAGTGATGCCGGTGATATAAAAATGCAGCTTCGATGCCCAGAAGTAGGGATCCTCGCCGCCCGGTTCTAGAACGTCGCCGATAATTCTTCGCTGAGTTTCGACCATCAATTCTTTCAAACGGCTGACGCTCAACGGTCCCTTCATTCGTTCTTCATAAAAAGATTTTTCAAATTCGTAGCGCACTGGGATGTCCAAGAGATAGACCGCGCCGTGGCCGATCTCGATGTCGAGAATCATCGCCTTTTGCCGGTCGCTGACTTGCGGGTCGTCGAGGATGCCGTTCATCAAGACGTTCTCGCCGAATGTCGACGCGGTTTCGGCCAAGGTCATTGGATAGCCGCGCGCGTAGGGACGCATGTCGCGCATCATGGCGCCGTGATAGGCGTGGCCGGATTCATGGGCGAGGGTGAGCATGTCGCCCAGGGATTCGTTGTAGGTCATGAAAATGCGCGACTCTTTGCTGAGCATGGAACTGGTGCAGTAACCGCCGGGCCGCTTGCCGGCGCGGGGCTCCCAGTCGACCCAGTTCTTGGCGATCACTTGGCGCTCGAAAAAACTTCCCAGCGCGGGATAAGCATGATTGAACGATGTGGCGATCATCGTTCGCGCACTGTTCCAGGAAAGTTTTTCTTGATCGGCTAAATCGAGGGGCGCGCCGAGGTCGAACCAAGCGGCTTGATCACGTCCCATTAGTTTGGCTTTGAGTTGGAGAGCGCGCCGGGGCATTTCCAAGTTCGCCAAGAGCGCTTCGAGCATGGCGTCGAGAGTTTTGCCCGTGATCGCGGCTTGAAACAGCGCGATGTCGAGAAAGTGATCGACGCCACGATGGCGGTTCAAGGTCAGCCGCGTGCCGGCGATGGCGTTGAGCGCCGCGGCGGCGCTGTCTTCGATGCTCTGCCAAGCGGCGTTGCCACCCTCGAAGGCGGCCTGGCGCACGCGCCGATCGGGATCGTCCAGCAGAGAGCGGCGCTGGGACGCCGGCAAGCGCATGCGCCGGCCGTCGGGATAGACCATGTCGAACTCAAGTTTCGCCGAAAGCGTATCGTAGAGCCGGCCCCAGGCTTGGATGCCGTCGACGCTCAAATCGGTGGCGAGAATTTCTTTCTCCGCCGTCATGGCGCGGCGCGCTTCCGTGCGCAGGCGCTTTAAATAATTCTCCGCCCCGTTAAGTTTAGGCCGGGCGATGAATGCCGCGAACAGTTCGTCGGAAGCCGCCTTGAAGGCGCGCAGCATTTCGATTCTAACTTTGGCAAGCTCGGCGCGGGTGCGGGTGAGTTCGGCTTCTTCTTTTTGATAGCTTTCGTTGCGCGCGTCGGATGAGGCGAGGCAGCCGATGTAGGAACCGAAGTGGGACATGCGGCGCGACAGGTCTTCGTTGCGCAGTAAAATGTCTTGCCAGTCGTTCGTCGTTGCGCCATCGAGGGCGGGTAGACTCGCCGCGGTTTTTTGCAGCGCGGCGATGTCGGTGGCGATGGCTTGCTTGAATTGAAGCATCGCGGCGCCGTTGAATTCAGGAAAATAATTTGTGAGATCCCAGGTCATGATCTTTCCAAATGAAGGGCGGGTTTGAAACCCGCCCCTACGCTATCCGGTTCTCGTGCTAAATCTCCACATTCGTGCCGACGTTTTGTGCCAATGCTTTGCGATAGACAAGCTGCGCGGCGGCGACATCTTGGATCGCGATGCCCACCGACTTGTAAAGTGTGATTTCGTCACCGTTGATTCTCCCGGCTTTGGTGCCGGCGAGGACTTCGCCGATCTCGCCGTGGATATTCGCTTCGGTGATGGACTTTTCTTTGAGCGCGAGCAATATGTCGCCGCATTCGGCCATGATCGCTGGGCGCGAATCGACGACGACTTTGGCGCGTTTCAATGTCGCGCTATCGATCTCGCGCTGGTCGGGGCGATGGGAACCGACGGCGTTGATATGGACACCGGGTTTTAGCCACTCGGCTATGACGATCGGCTCTTTGGCGGTGGTGACGGTTACCAACAGATCGCTGCCACGCACGACTTCTTCGGCATTCCGGCAAATCTGGATCGGAATGCCAATTTGCTTTTCCATTTCGTTCTTGATCGTCGTCGCGCTTTTGCCGGACGGGCTGTAGAGTTTAATGCGGCTCAATTTGCGTACTCGATTCAGCGCTTGAATATGCGCCCGCGCTTGAACGCCGGCGCCCAAGATTCCAAGAACCGGCGTATCTGGATTCGCCAACGCTTGGGTCGCCAATGCTGAAGCGCAAGCGGTGCGGATCGCGGTGATGTAACCGCCGTCCATGACGGCGATCATCTTGCCGGTCGCGCTGCTGAACAGCATGATGGTGGCGAGTATCGCCGGCAGATTTTGTTTAGGATTATCTTGAAAGTAAGTCACGACTTTCATGCCGAGGGCTTTATCGTCACACAAATAACCCGGCATGCTGGTGATTCTGCCGTCAATTTGCGGCAGCGGCACGACCAGACGCACCGGCATGACCGCTTTGCCCGTCGAATATTGAACATGGGCGCGCTCCAGCGCGGCGATCAATTCATCGATGTCGATTAAACTTTGGACTTGGGTTTCCGACAGCGCTAGCATTGTCTAATTTGATAGCATAAAGGCGCGGTTCGTTGGTAGGGTCGCGAACATAATCATCGGAAGTGTTGATCGAGGCGTTAGAGATTTTCTGTTTCCCCTCTTTGGAAAAGAGGGGATAGGGGAGATTTTTTTGCACTCATGCGGCTGCGTCGATTCAAAGCGGAGCCCAATTGCGACAATGAAACCGCTCCGCCGCACAACCAAATCCCCCGTGGTCCCCCTTTTCCAAAGGGGGAAAATCTCCCATTGCGATTGTTCATTGAAAAGCTAGGTAGGATGTTTGAGTTTACTTATTTTCTTTGTCGGCTTGTTCGAGGGCGGCTTTTTGTTTGTCTTCGCTTTGGCGTAGCGAATCCTTGGCGGCGTCGAGAGTGTTGAAGGGTTGGGTGACGACTTCTTTGACCGCCTCGCGACTTTGGCTGACGGTTTCGTTTTTAGAATCGCAGGCCGACGCCATCAATAGTAACACTGCTAATAAGAAATACTTCATTCGATTTCGATTCCCTGTCCGAGCGCTTTTTGTAATTTTTCTCTGCCGATTTCGCCGGCGCGGATGATTTTGATCTTGTTCTCCGCCACCGCGGCGACGGTGGAGCCGGTCTTTGAATTCAACTCGCCGCCGTCGACGAAGAGTTCTATCTTGCCGAAAAAATAATTTCGCGCTTGCTCGAGTGTCTGCGCGCCGGGTCGGCCTGAGGGATTAGCGCTGGTGGCGGTGAGCGGCCGGCCGAGCATACGGACAATCTCATTGGCAATGGGCTGGCTGGAGATGCGTACGCCGATGCCGCCCGTCGAATTCACCAGCGGCGGCGCAATGTCTTTTCGCGCCGGCAGTACCAGCGTCAATGGGCCGGGCCAAAAGCCTGCGATCAATTTTTCCGCCAATGGCGAAACCTCCGCTACCAATTTGTTTAACATGGCGCGATCGGACACCAGCACAGGAAATGGATTGTTAGGATCGCGGCCTTTGAGTTGAAAAACTTTTTCGACGGCAGCGAAGTTGAGCGCGTCGGCGCCGAGGCCGTAGAGCGTTTCGGTGGGAAAGACGATTACGTCGCCACGAGCAAGTGCCGCTACGGCGTCGGCAATGTTATCGGTCATGGAGAAAATCCCCCTTGGTCCCCCTTTTTCAAAGGGGGAAGGTCGATTAAGTTCCCCTCTTTGAAAAAGAGGGGCTAGGGGAGATTTAAAAATTGCTGGACACTCAGCTTTTGTTTCGTTCACTCTGAAGTTTGCGGTCGCGTTCTTCGACGCCGGCGGCCATTTCTTTTTTGAACTGAACTAATTTTGCCGCAACTGTGGCATCGGTGCGGCCGACGATCTGGGCGGCGAAGATGCCGGCGTTGGCGGCGCCGGCTTTGCCGATCGCCATCGTAGCCACGGGAATGCCTGCCGGCATTTGCACCGTCGCGAGCAACGCGTCCAAGCCTTTCAAACTCGAGGAGTCGATGGGAATGCCGATCACCGGCAAGGTCGTGCTGGCGGCGATGGCGCCGGCCAAGTGGGCCGCGGCGCCGGCGCCGCAGATGATCGCTTGCAAGCCGCGCTGCTCGGCGCTGGCGGCGTATTTAGCGGCGATCTCCGGTGTGCGGTGCGCCGACATGATGTGGGTCTCATAAGCGATGCCGAAGGAATCGAGGCGCTTTTCGGCTTCGCGCATGACCTCGAGATCGGAGTCGCTGCCCATGAGGATGCCGACTTTGGGTTGTGCGGTTGCCATGTTTGGTTCCTCCCAAGGTAATTCGTCTGGACTCTTGATGCTAGACTTATTTCAACGCTTTTTGCCCAATGTCTTTGCGATAATGCATGCCGTCCCAGGAAATTTTTCTGACGGCGCCGTAAACATTGTCGACGGCGCTGGCGATATTTTTGCCACGGGCGGTGACCCCGAGGACGCGGCCGCCGGTGGTTAGCCAACGATCTTTATCTTTCGCCGTGCCGGCGTGAAAGACGAAGCCGTCGGACCAACTCTTTAAACTATCGAGGCCGTGAATTTCTTTGCCTTTGTCGTAGGCGCCAGGATAACCATTGGCGGTTAAGACCACGCAGACCGCCGGCTCGTCGTGCCACTCGGCTGTTACTTGGTTGAGTTTCCCGTCGATGGTCGCTTCGAGTAGGGGAATCAAATCACTTTTCAGCCGCATCATGATCGGTTGGCATTCGGGATCGCCGAAGCGGGCGTTGAATTCTATCACCTTCGGGCCATCTTTGGTGATCATCAAGCCGACGTAAAGCAGACCGCGGTAAAGAATGTTTTTTTGCTTCAAGCCAATGAGCAGCGGCGTCAAGACTTCGCGCAAAACTCGGTCATGGATTGCAGCCGTTACCACCGGTGCGGGCGAGTAGGCGCCCATGCCGCCGGTGTTAGATCCTTGGTCGTTGTCGAAGATTCGTTTGTGATCTTGCGACGTCGCTAATGGCAGAACATTGTCACCGTCTGTGAGCACCATGAACGAAGCCTCTTCACCGTCGAGAAATTCTTCGATGACGACTTTGTCGCCGGCATTGCCGAAGACTTTGCCGACGAGCATCTCATCGATGGCTGCTTCCGCTTCTTGTTTCATCGCACAGATCAGCACACCTTTGCCGGCGGCTAGGCCGTCGGCTTTGATCACGTAGGGGGATTTTTGCCGCGCTAAATATTGCTTCGCTGAAACCGCGTCGGTGAAAGTGCCGAAAGCGGCGGTGGGAATTCCGTTGACGCGGAGGATCTCTTTAGTGAACGCCTTGCTGCCTTCCAACTGCGCCGCGGCTTGGTTCGGTCCAAAAATTCTCAAGCCGCGCGATTCGAAAAGATCGACGATGCCGAGGGTGAGCGGCAACTCTGGGCCGACCACCGTGAGATCGATTTTTTCTCTTTCGGCGAAGTCGGCGAGCTGGTCGATTTGCTCAGGATTGATGGCGACGCATTCGGCAAGTTCGCCGATGGCCGCGCTGCCCGGCGCGCAGTAGATTTTCGTTACGCGCGGGCTTTGGCTCAACTTCCAGGCCAATGCATGTTCGCGGCCGCCGCCGCCGATGACGAGGATTTTCATGGCAAATAGGTGTCAGTTGTCAGTCGTCGGTTGTCAGAAAAAAAAGAAACTGGGAACTGACAACTAATAACTGGCAACTTTTTTAATGTCTGAAATGCCTCATGCCGGTAAAGATCATGGCTATACCATGCTCATTCGCGGCCGCGATGACTTCGTCGTCTTTGATCGATCCGCCGGGTTGGATGATCGACTTGGCGCCGGCGTTGGCGGCTTCGTCGAGTCCGTCGCGGAACGGATAGAAGGCGTCCGACGCCACCGCCGAACCTTTGAGATCTAAACCGTGGGTGGCGGCGCGCAAGACTGCGATCTTGGTCGAATCGATGCGGCTCATCTGGCCGGCGCCGACGCCGAGCACTTGATCCGGCGCGGCGAAGACGATGGTGTTCGATTTTACGTGGCGGCAAACCCGCCAGGCGAATTCAAGAGCACGATATTCGTCTGGCGTCGGCTTTCTCTCGGTGACGACTTTGCAGGCGCGCACGTCGACGTTACCGGTATCCCAATCTTGGATCAGCATGCCGCCGCGCACGCGGCGCAGATCGTAGCCGCCGGTTTGCGGCTGGCTCATGTCCAATTCTAAAAGCCGGATGTTGAGCAAGCGCTTGGCCGACGCCAATACGGCTTTCGCTTCCGGTGTGAAGCTCGGCGCAATGACGATTTCGAGAAAGATGTCTTTCAACTCTTTGGCGGTTTCTTCGTCCACCGGACGGTTGAAGGCGATGACGCCGCCGAAGATCGACACCGGATCGCAGGCTTTGGCTTTGCGAAACGAATCGGCCAGCGATTTGTTCGATAAGGCGACGCCGCAGGGATTGTTATGCTTGATCGCCACGGTGGCGATATCGGAGAATTCCAACACCGTGTTGAGGGCCGCGTCGGCGTCGAGAATATTATTGAACGAGAGTTCCTTGCCTTGAAACTGTTTGGCGCGCGAGATCGACGGGCCGTTGTCGCCCTTGGTGCCGTAGAACGCCGCGCTCTGGTGTGGGTTCTCGCCGTAGCGCATGTCTTGCAGCTTGCTGACTTGGATGTTGACGGTCTCGCCCCAGCGCTGCGGTTTCTTTTCTTGGTCCAACGACGAAAAGTAGTTGGAGATGGCGCCGTCATAGTGCGCGGTATGCTGGAACGCTTTGCAGAACAGCCGAAAATGGGTCGCTTGCGACAGCGAACCGCTGTTGGTTTTCAATTCGTTCACGATGGTATCGTAATCCACCGGATCGACGACCACGCCGACATGCTGATGATTCTTGGCCGCGGCGCGCACCATGCTCGGGCCGCCGATGTCGATGTTCTCGACCACTTCTTCGAAGCTGGCGCCGCGCGCGACTGTCGCCTCAAATGGATAAAGATTGACAACCACCAAGTCGATCGGCTTGATGCCGTGCTCTTTCATCTTCGCGACATGTTCGGGATTGTCGCGCAGCGCGAGGATGCCGCCGTGAATTTTCGGATGCAAAGTTTTCACCCGGCCGTCCATCATTTCCGGAAAGCCGGTGAGCTCGGAGACGTCTTTAACGGGAATTTTATTGTCGCGCAAAAGCGATGCGGTGCCGCCGGTGGAAACCAGTTCGATGCCCATTTGCGCCAAAGCGCGGGAAAACTCGACAATGCCTTGCTTGTCGGAAACGCTGATCAGCGCTCTTTCGATTCTACCCACTGCTGGTACTCCTTCTACTGATTGATGTGAATTCGGGGAACTCGAGCACCGATGGAAGTGAAGATCTCGTACGAGATTGTGTCTGCCCAAGCGGCCATCTCGTCGGCGGAAATTTCTCCGCCGCCTTGACGGCCAAGGAGAACGACCTCATCTCCCTGTTGGACATTTCGTATATCGGTTACATCGACGGTAGTCAAATCCATGCTCACGCGGCCGACTACTGGAACGCGTTTGCCGCGCACCAACACTTGGGCGCGATTGGATAACAATCGCCGATAGCCGTCGGCATATCCGACAGGCAAGGTTGCGATCAGGCTATTTCGTTTGGTCACGAACGTTCGGCCATAGCCGATGCTCGTGCCAATCGGCGCGCGCTTCAACTGAATGATGCGCGTCTTCCAGGCGAGCACCGGCTTCAAGCTGATCTGTTTTTTCAAATTCGCCGCCGGATACATGCCGTAAAGAATCAGGCCCGGCCGAACCATGGAAAAATTTGCCGCGGGCGTGGTGATCAGGGCGGCGCTCTTCGACATGTGGGCTGGCGCTTGCACGATACCGACCTCGTTCAGCCGGTCGAGCACGCGCTGAAAAGTTTTCAATTGCTTCGCTGCGTATTTTTCGTTGGCGCTTTCGGCTTCGGAGAAATGGGAAAAGACGCCGGCGAGCTTTAACGCTTTCAGTTTCGCGAGCGTCGTTAACCAGGCCTCGATTTCAGCGCTGGGAAAACCGATGCGCCCCATGCCGGTGTCGACTTCAAGTTGGAAGTTGAGCTTAATTTTGCGCCGCCTGGCCTTGCGCTCGAAGGCTGTGAGTGTGGCGCTATCGTGCAGTACCGGCGTAAGTTTGTATTCTAACAATTCGTCGAGCTGTTCGACGTAGGCGCCGGCGAGTACCAAGATCGGCTGCTTGATGCGGCTATCTCGCAGCTCGATGCCTTCTTCGACGGTGGCGACCCCGAAAGCATCGCTTCCCGATTTGGCTAGAGTTCGCGCCACTGCGACCGCGCCATGGCCATAGGCGTTGGCCTTCACCATGGAGAGAATTTTTACCCGTGGGCCGATCTTTTTTTGGATCTGGCGCAGATTCCAGCGCAGCGCCGCGTGGTCGATGTCGCTGCGAGTCGGGCGGCCTTTAAGAAACTTGGTCATTAAAAAACTGCGACGAAAGATATTTGAATTGCTATTTGACTTGGGCGCCGGCCTGCACCGACTTTTCCGGCGTCATGATAATCACGCGGCCGTCGTCGGAGGCCGCCAGCAGCATGCCTTGGCTTTCCATGCCGCGCAGTTTAGCGGTTTCCAGATTGGTGACGACGACGATCTGCTTGCCGACCAGCTCTTCCGGCGTGTAGCTGTTGCGGATGCCGGCGCAGATCTGGCGCTGCTCGCCGCCGAGATCGATCTGCAGGACCATCAAGCGATCGGCGTTCGGATGGGGCTCCGCCGCTTTGATGGTCGCGACCTTGAGGGCGATCTTGCGAAAGTCGTCGATGGAGATTTTTGCCGGGATTGCTTCAGCTTCCATGCCGTAGAAATATCAGAACTGCCGCGGCAAAAAAAGCCGCAGGAAGGCGAGCGCGAGATTTTCCACTTGTCAGTTTTCTTGGTGAATTGCCGAAGTGGCTGCTTTATGGGGAAAGAGTTTTTCACCACGAAGGACGCGGAGGTAGGAGCGACCCGTAGGATGTGGTGAGTCCGCGAACCGCATCGGGGTGCTGACCAACGATGCGGTTCCCTTTGGTCACCGCATCCTACAAAGCCAAGCCCCATATTTTCGTCCGAGAGTATTGTAGGTTTTTGTAGGGGCGAAAAATTTTTCGCCGCTCTTTCGTTCGGTCACGGTTCGTTGGCAGTGAGGCGCCACAGCGAAGTGACTTCGGCGGCGCGGGCGAAGTGCAGCGGATCATTTATATCCGCCGCCTTGGGATGGCGCGGTTTGATGTCGCTGCGACCGACGACTTTCAAGCCGGCGGTTGCGAACGCGGCCAGCAATTCACCTCGCGAACGTAAACCGAGATGCTCCGCCAAGTCAGACAAGATCAACCAAGCCTCACCGTTCGGTACGAGGTGTGCTAACACGCCATTCAAGAATCCAAGCAACATGCGGCTGTCCTCGTCGTAAACGTTGGCGTCGATGGGCGAACTTGGGCGCGCCGGCAGCCACGGTGGGTTGCACAGGATCAATGAGGCGCGTCCATCGGGAAAAAGATTTGCGTGTTCTACTTGCACATGGTTGGTGACGCCGAGCCTGGCAAAATTTTCGCGCGCGCAGGCGAGAGCGCGCGGGTCGCGATCGGTGGCGATTATTTTTTCAATGTGTCGACGCACAAGCACGGCGGCGAGCACGCCAGTGCCCGTGCCAATGTCGAAGGCGATAAATGGCTCCTGTCCGGTGCGCGGTATCGGGGCCGTGGCGACAAGGCTCACGTATTCCCCGCGAAGCGGCGAGAAGACCCCATAGTGCGGATGAATGCAGTGGTTCGGTGCGGCGCCAAGCTCGGCAATCTCGACGCCGTTCTTGCGCCATTCGCTGGCGCTGATCATTCCCAGTAGGTCGCGCAAGGACGCCAACGAATCGCCCAGAGCTTCGTTCGCTGCGCCCCACGCTTCGGCGCAGGCTTGACGCGCATCGGGAGCACGGCGGAGCGCGATAGAATAGTCTGGGTTGAACGGAATCAGCAGCGAGCCCAACAACCGCGCCCGCTGCGACTGGGCCAGACGATGGTGGTGAAACATTTCAGCAGGGGAAAGCGCGTCGGTCGATTGCTTGCTGGTTTTTCGCTGCTTGCGCGCGGGCGTTTTGTCGATGCGCCGCACTAGCGCTTGCAGCAGCAACTTGGCGTTGTGAAAATCGCCGCGCCAGAGCAACGCCGTGCCTTCACAGGCGAGCCGATAAGCAGCGTCCGCGGTGGTGCCGTCGTCAGCCAACGCGACCCGCTTGGGCGGTGGCGCACCGCGCTCCGAGCGCCACAGCGCTGAACAGTTCTTGCCGGCTTCCGTCCAATGGATGAGCGGTAGTGGGCTGGCGATGTTTTCGTTACTGACTTGGCAAGGTGACATTGGCATCGGCTTGTTAAGTTGGATCAGGCGATCAGGTCACTTTTGAGTATCGACTATTTCACTCACTCGCGAAATAGCTGCTGTTCCAATTGTTCCGATCTACTTCGCACGGCGATCCGCCGTAAAGGTGCAACGTTTATCTCCCGAATGGCTTTTCAGATTGTTGCGCCGGAAAACTTGAACAAGCGACATTAAAAATTAGTATGGTATGCCCGGAATCCCGGCGCGGTCAGTACAGTGGCGAAGTCCCTGGGGCGCGTTCAGGCGAATATTGGGACGATGCTGTCTCGGTTCTCGGCGCGGCGGACGGGGAGAAGAAGTTTATAGATTGTAAAGATTGTGATGTCTGACCCCATTGCTACTACTTGCAAATGGAAATTTGAAGGAACTATATCAGCGAAGGACGGTGGTGATTGGTTTAATTTTAACGAGGGTGACAGAGTTTGGTACAAAGAATGGACTGTCACGGCGCTCCGAAATATACCTTGGGCACAGCCGTACTGGGTTTGGATAGTTGGGTCTAGGAGTGTTAGCGATAGTGGGACATGGTGAGGTGATTAGTGATTGTGAAGCGTGATGCTATCAAAACCGCGGTCCAGTTATCTTCTTTGCTTGTCTTCCTGACCGCGTTAGCAGGCTGCCAGGACAAGGGGACGGCACCCTGGCGGCTAGATGCAAAGTACTCACATTACCTTACTTCGTTTGCGTCAACCTATAAGACCATCACGGGACACGGCAGTGCTAGTACGGTTGACGGCATGCTAATCTATAAGATTGTAGATGAGCACAATAGAATGTTTAGTCTTGATGATCTTTTTGATCGTGACATTCTGTATGAGAGCCGTGACTAAGGAATTCATCCGGAAGTTTTTGGAAGCTACACAAGACGATGTCAAGCCTATTCCTTATGAAGCATGCCAAATTGATTGGAGCGAAGCCGCATATCACGTGATTCTGCTCGACAATACGTTTATGAGAGCAGGTTACTTCCTATTTAGGACGTGTAAAAACGCGGACTACGGAACTGTGTTTACCATGCGCGACACTAGTTATCGTACGAAGTCGTTACTTCCATTGATTAGGGCAATCGACCCAGTGTTGCATCACGCCCCGCCGCCGCCAGCCGCACGTTAGCTGGCAGGTCAATGAGGCCAGAGCGCCCCCTTTCTTTTTCTCGCCCAGGCGGTGATCTTTCGGTAGCGCGCCCCGGTTTTCGTTTCATTCGGGGATTGGGGTCTGGCCTGAGTATTGACTTATTTCACTTCAGCAACGGATCTTACGGATTGAGAGACTAGAAAGTTTAGGAACTCGAATGCGATTTTTATTACTCGACAACAAAACTTTTTAAAAAAAATGCCACACGATCAGGAGGTAGCAATCATGTTCGCTAACCACAACACCGAAGCCCGCAGCGCGTTCATCGCCGTAACCATCGCCGCGCTGCTCATCGCCTTCTCCCCCAACCTCCACGCCCAGTCCCCGCTCACCGTCCAGCCGTCGACCGGCAGAGTGGGAGTCGGACCCGCCGGTGCTAACTCGCCCGGCAGTAAAAAATAATTTCCTTTCTTGACACGATCTTGGTGGTCTCATATTACTAACCATTATTAATAAGGAGGGGCTTATGGCAAAGAGTTTAGCGGGCACACAGAGTCATGAAAATTTAAAGGGCGCATTTGCTGGCGAGTCGCAGGCGAACCGGCGTTACCTTTATTTCGCACGTGTGGCGGATATCGAAGGTTATCCCGATGTCGGCGGTTTGTTCCGCGATACTTCGGAAGCGGAGACCGGCCACGCCTTCGGTCATCTCGACTTTCTCAAAGAGGTCGGCGATCCGTGCACCGGCGTGGCGATCGGCACCACGGCGAAAAATTTAAAATCCGCCGTCGAAGGCGAGACCTACGAATACACGGAAATGTATCCGGGCTTCGCCAAAACCGCGCGGGATGAAGGTCTGCCGGAATTGGCCGAATGGTTCGAAACGCTGGCCAAGGCGGAAAAGTCCCACGCCGGCAGATTCGCCAAGGGACTCGATACCCTCGGCAGCTGATCCGACGTTCACTTCCATCATTAGCCGGCGGAGGAGGCGAGACGGCTCGTCTTTTCCGCCGCGGCGTTTTTGGCGACTGGCAATGAAAAAAATCGTTCTCGACGACATCTTGGGTTTTATCGCCTATGAAAAGGTGCGCCAAGAATTTCGCCAGGAGATCATCGAAAAGAAAAAACTTCGGCGGGTGGCGGTGGGCGATAAAGTGTCGTTGGTTTTCGAAAACCGCGACACGGTGATTTTTCAGATCCAAGAAATGTTGCGCGCCGAGCGGATCGGCGACTTGGACAAGATTCGCGAGGAGATCGCGGTTTACAATGAACTTATTCCCAAACCCGGCGAACTCAGCGCGACGATGTTTTTGGAGATCGAGGATCAATCTCATTTGCGCGACGATTTGCTAAAATTTTTGGGCATCGACGAAGCGCTGAGTCTGCTTGTCGGTGCGCATTCCATTGCCGGCCAATTCGAAGAGGGGCGGAGCAAGGAAGACAAGATCAGCGCCGTACAGTATGTGCGCTTTCCGTTTAGCGCCGAGGCGAAGCAAGAATTCATCCGCGGTGGGCGCGCCGAGTTAGCTATCGATCTGGCCGCCTATCGAGCGCGCGTTGCGCTCAGCGCCGCTACCCAAGCATCATTGGCGGAAGATTTAGCAGACTAAGGCCGCCCCTCTTCAATTCGAGATCGTCGCCATCTGCGACGACTCCATTCTAGCTCCCAGCGATTGTTGTAATCGCGCCAGGGCGGCGTTAAGCTCGGGCCAATTTCGCCGTCGGTGAGCGAGGAGGCAAGATGCAGCGGCGCAGCTTTGTCGGCATGATTGTCAGTCTGTTGCTTTGGCCATTCCGTAGTGTGGTCGAAGCGTTTTGTAATCCCTCGCTAGTGCATCTTTTTCACCAGGGGCGCCAGTTGGTGCAAGCGCGCGGCGGCAAGAGCCCAACATTGGGATCGTATTTTCTCCAATGGTACGGCCACTCGAGCTTTCTGATTCAATCGGGGAGCCAAACCAAGGTGGTGGCCGATCCTAACTTCAACGTCACCCCAGGCATCCAGGCTGACGCCATCACGATCAGCAACGATCACTTCACCCATAACAATACCGGTGCGGTGACCGGCAACCCGATCATCCTGCGCGGCATCACGTTCAAGCAAACCTGGCAGCCGGTGCGCACCAGCGTCAAAGATATCACCATCGTCAATATTCCGAGCCAGCGCAGCGCCAGTTGGGGCGCCATCGCCAACTCGATTTTCATCTACGAGATGAGCAGCCTGTGCATCGCCCATCTGGGCAACATCGGTCATCTCTTGACTGACGAGCAGGTGAAAGTTTTGCAACGGATCGACATCATGATGATCCCCATCGATGCCATGACCAATCTGGGCTTCGACGACATCATCAAAGTCGTCGGTCAAGTGAAGCCGCCCATCGTGATTCCGATGCACTACGACGTGGCGCGCCAAGCCGAGCTGTTTGCCGCCTTCGCCAAGGAACATTATCCGGTCAAGCGGATTTCACAGTCGCAACTGACATTGAATCGCTCCATGCTGCCGAAAGCTACCGAGATCTACGTGCTCGCTTACCCCCGTTCGCTGGGCGACTGAAGCGGTCTTCGCTCGATCGTCGCCTTTTGTTCAGCGCGGCGCAAAAACGATTGATGTTTTGCGCCATTCACTTATAATGCTGAAGTGATCAGCGATGCAGGCGGCCTGTGAAAAAAAAAGACCTTGAAATTTTTCGTACTCTGCTCAATCAACGGATTGAAGAGCTGCGTTCGAAAGCCGGGAAGACAGTGGAAACGATGGATGACGACGCCAACTTTCCCGATCCCTCCGACCGCGCCACCATGGAATCGAACCGCAATTCTATGCTGCTGATCCGCGACCGCGAGCGTAAACTGATTTTCAAAATTCAAGAAACCATCCAGCGTCTCGACGCCGGCGATTTTGGCATCTGCGAGGAGTGCGGCGAAGAGATCGGTATCGAACGGCTCAAGGCGCGGCCGGTCACGACGCTTTGCATCGACTGCAAATCGAACCAAGAAGTCACCGAACGCAAAGCTAGACGGCTGGTCTAGCGCCATCGGAATCCAATCATGAAAGTAAAAAAAGCCGTGATCCCGGTGGCCGGGTTGGGAACGCGATTTCTCCCCGCGACCAAAACTGTTCCTAAAGAGCTGTTGCCGATCGTCGACATCCCGTCGATCCAGTACGTCGTCCAAGAGGCGGTGGATGCCGGCATCGATGAGATTATTTTCGTCACCGGCCGGGGCAAGGACGGCATCGAGGATCATTTCGACGAAGCGCCGGAGCTGGAGCAGATCCTGACCAATCGCGGCAACACCGAGATGGTAAAAACTTTGCGCCGTATCGCCGAGATGATCGAAGTGGTTTCAGTGCGGCAAAAAGTGCCCCTCGGTTTGGGCCACGCGGTGCTGTGCGCGCGCGACTTGGTCGGCAATGAACCGTTCGCAGTCATGCTGGCGGATGATCTAGTCGACAGCGTGGTGCCCTGCGTTCGGCAGTTGGTCGATATTTTCAATCGCGACGAAGAGTCGGTCATCGCTTTGATGGAAGTTCCGCTCGAGGAAGTTCATCAATATGGCGTGATCAAAGGCCAAGAAATCGAACCACGGCTTTACCGCATCGACGGGACGGTGGAGAAGCCGATGTCGAGCGAAGCGCCGTCGCGCATGGCGATCATCGGCCGCTACGTGCTGCGCCCGGAAATTTTCGACATCTTGCAAAAACAGCCGGCCGGACGGGGCGGCGAGATTCAATTGACCGACGGCCTGGCGCAATTGGCGCGGCAGCGCAAAATGTACGGCTGCGTCTTTACCGGCGATCGCTACGACATCGGCGACAAGTTCGGTTTTGTCCGCGCCACCGTCGCCTACGCATTGAAAAGAGCCGATCTAAAAGATAAAGTGCTCGCGTACATGAAGTCCACCCTGGAATCAGTGGGGCTGTAGCTCAGTTGGGAGAGCGCTAGATTCGCAATTTAGAGGTCGTGGGTTCAATTCCCATCAGCTCCACCAAATTTTCCCTCGCATCGCATTTAAATTTTCACGCTCGTTGTCAATCAACCATTCCATCGGGAAGTTGGTCGATGCAGCTTCCACGCTGTTGGCAATTCCGCGCCAAAAATAATTCTCGATCGATATTAGTGAGCCGTGGGGTTACGCTAAATGCGCCGGCTCAGTTTGCCCCATGGGTGTGTGGATGTTTGCCGGCGTGAACAGGCGGGGGAGAAAGCTCAGCAAACGCGGCTGGGTGAACGCGAGCTTGAAGGCCAGCGCGGTCAATTCATCGCGATTGTGATGGCCCAGCAGCCGAACCGTGGATGCGTCGATGGCGTGCAGCAGTTGGTCGTAATCGCCGGGACGAAACCGACATGGCCGTCGAGCCAAGTTTGCTGTCGGTCGGGGCCGCGGTAGGCCATCGAACCGGTGAGTTTTTGCAGTAACGCGGGATCGACCGGCGCGCCGTCAAGATTAATAATACCGACTATGCCGCTCATCGAAACGCGCCTTGGTAGACTGGCGGCGGCGACTAACTGTCGTCGAACTTGATGAGCCCATACTCGGCGAGGCGGGTGACTAAATTTTCCAGATCGCTTTTGAGCAGGGCGGCGTCGGCGTCATAGAGCGCCGTCAGTTGGGCCAAGGCTTGGGCGATGGAAGCCGACGTCGTGAGCGCTTTCCACATGTCGGTGCCGACATCGTCCAAGCCGAAATAGCGTCCGCCGTCGAGGTTGAGCAACACCGACTCGCCGGCGATCTCGTTGATCAAGACATCGGCCGGCACCGAGACGCGCTTTGAGAGAAGCTCTTTCATTAAGATTGCTCGGAACCCGCCGCGTGCCAGCCCTGCTCCGTCCAAACTAGTAGAGGCGTATAAAGATTTTCCTCAGCCGCGCCGAGAATAATTTCTCCCTGATGCTCGACCCAGGCGTGGGCTTTGAGAGTGCCGTCAATTTCTTTTGCCGTGCCGATTTTCAGTGTGACCGGATAGCCGGCTGATATCGCCAGTCGAAGCACAGATAGACTTTGCACCAGGCAAGTCGCGCCAGGCACGAAGCGCGCCGCCGACTGCGCGGCCCAGATAATTTGCCGAAGGGTCGGCGCGCCAGGGCCGGGCACGACGGAACCCTCACGCCAGCGCGACGCAAGCGCATCTCTTAAAACTCTCAGCGGCAGCAGTGCCAACGCTGGGCGCATGACGGCCAGCAGGCAAGCGGTTTTGATCCATAAAGATCGCTCCGCCGGTGTGAGTCGGGAGAATTTTTTTAGTCGACCCATATCGTTGGTGATGCGCTGGCTAATAATCGTACAAAAGATAACACCCTGGGTAGTTGGGCACAATCAAGCGCGGCTTGCTGTCGCTGCCGGCTCCGGCAAGTCGAAAGATTTCTTACGACCATCGATTTCGGCATTGACATGGCCATTCGTTTTTCGCTATCAATCGGTCGCGGTGCTTGTTATGAAGAAGGGAGTTTCTTGCTGTTGATACCATGAAGTTTCTGACGGATCCAGAATTTTCGGCGCGCTGGTTGGGTATTGTCGTTCTTGACTAGAGTTTGGCCGGTGACAATGCCTTGGTCATCGCCATGGCGGCCAGGACACTGCCAAAGCGCGAGCAATTTTACGGCCGGGTCGGCGGTACCATCGGCGCAGTGGCTCTGCGCTTTCTGTTTATCGCGTTCGTTTCTCAACTCTTGAGCCTTTCCATCGTCGAAGCGCTCGGCGGCCTAGTTCTGATCTGGATTGCGATCAAATTGCTGCGCCAAGCGGCGGTGCGGAAAATTTTCACAACCGTAAAATTTTAACGTGATCGTCCATCGATTAGAACGACAAATGGTATTCCGTCCGAAAGCAATAGCGCAACAGCTTGGCTGGGGCAAATTTTTTCAGCTGCTGATGCACCTGCCGAGCTTCTATAAGTTATTTTCCGGCTTGGTCAAAGATGCGCGGGTCGGCGCCGGCGCTAAACTGCTGGTGGCGGGAATTCTCGCCTACGTGATTGTGCCCACCGATTTGTTGCCGGATTTTCTCATCGGCATCGGCCAGCTCGACGATCTGGCGGTGATTATTGGCGGGCTGAAACTGTTTTTGCGTTTATGCCCGCCGGAGGTTGTCCGCGAGCACTTGGAGCTGCTGGCGCCGCGCGGTTAAAGTTTGGCCGCGGCTTTTTCTTCTTTGATATTGTCGTGGATCATGCGCGGTACGCCGCCGCAGCTAAAGCAGCGTGGCGGTTCGTGTTTGGTGATGCCGCCTTCGGGATAGCGCATAAAACGTTTGTAAAAAGGTTTTTCGGTGCCGACAAAGTCGTCGTAGTAAAACGCCAGCTTGCCGCACTCACTGCATTGAAGATACTTCGCCATGATTTTCCTCTTCGGGTTGATGACTTCAACCTGGGTCGCAGAATACGCACGAACTCCGGCAAGGTCAACAACGTTGTCTGCCGGCGGGGTTGAGAATTCCGCGAATTTGTTGCATGGCTTAGGGGTCAGAGACGGGATTCGATCCGATTACAATTTAACAAAGCTCAGGAGGCTAAGGATATGGCGATCAAATTATTCAATTCGCAAACTTCGATGTTCTGCGAAAAAGTCCGCGTGGTTTTCGCGATGAAAAACGTGCCCTACGAAGTCGTCGACGTGCGCAAGGACGAACGCAAGTCGCTGCTAGAATATACCAACCAACGCAAAGTGCCGACGCTCAACTACAACGGCGAATGCGTCATCGACTCGACTGTGATCTCGGCTCGGTTGGAAAAAGACTACCCGCAAAATAGCATCTATCCCGACGGCACGGTGAACAAAGGCTTGTGTTTGGCGTTGGAAGATTGGTCGGACGAAGTTTTGGTCCATGCCAATCACTCCATGCGCCGGGCCGATACCCCGGAGTTGAAGCAGAAGGCTGAGGCCGAATGGGATGCCCACTTCAACACCCTGGACCAGGTGTATTCGGGCAAGAAATTTGTCTTCGAGCGCATGTCCATCGCCGACATCTCGATCTTCACCCAACTGCACTACCTAGTGGCGGCGGTGAAGTCGGAAATCCCGGCGAAATACAAAAATGTCAACGGCTTCATGGAAAACATGGGCCAGACGCTCAAGCTCAAATCCCTCGCCGACAGTTTCGATGCGCCGTCGCTCTAGGCCAGATTCATGGGCAAAGACGTGATCATTCCGCGCTTGGGATCGAGCGACGAGAGCGACGAGGTGCGCATCCTGCGCTGGATCAAGGCGCCGGGCGAGAACGTGAAAAAGGGTGACGCGCTGCTCGAAGTCGAGACCGATAAAGTCAACGTCGAGGTCGAAGCGCTGGACGACGGCACCCTCAATCAAGTGAGCGCCAAGGAAGGTGACTTTGTCAAATTCGGCGCGGTGGTCGCGGTGATAGAAAAGTAGCCGGCCAGTGCCGGGGATTTTCTCCGAGCGAAGCGTTTGTCATCTCACCTATGATAATTTCCCGCCCGCTAGCGCCTGATACGCCGGCGGGCGGGTTCCCGGCCGACGAAAACCGCCAAAGCTGATGGAACAGCGCTACACCCGGTTGCTCGGGCAAACCTGCGGTCTCGGGGTTTTTCTCGGCGCCGTGGCGACGGTTTATTTTCTCTTCGGTCTCGCCGGCTATGTTGGCGCACCGTTATTAGATTTCACCGTCGCCGCCGCTCTTGGCGCTGGGTTGATTTTTTTCCTGTACCATTTCGCCGGTGCGGCGCGGGGCTCGGGCTGGCTCGGTTGGTCGATTTGGTCGTTGCTACTAATCATCCTTTTAGTCGAAGCCGTGCTCGGTTTGTTGCCGCCGATCAGCCGCGATGAATTGACCCATCATTTAGCCATACCTAAACTCTACGCTAAGGCCGGCCGCGTCATCGAAGTGCCGATGGCGCACTACTCTTACTACCCGATGTTGGTCGACATGTTGTTCACGCCTTGGGTTCATTGGGGTTTGGATTTCGTGCCCAAGTGGATTCACTCGCTGTTCGGCGCGCTCACCGGACTGTTGCTTTACGCTTATCTGGCGCGGCGCATGAGCGCGCTCTACGGTTTGCTCGGCTGGTTTTTTTTTCAATCGACGCCGGTGATTCTGCGCCTCAGCCACTGGGGTTATATCGATCTTGGCGTTACGTTTTACGCCACCGCGTCCTTGCTGTGCTTGCTCTATTGGTGCGAGTCGCGCCAGTCCCTCGGCTGGTTGGCATTGTCTGCGCTGTCGCTCGGTTTTGCTTTAGCGACGAAACCCAACGGTTTGGTGATCGCGCTAGTGATTACCGTGCTGTTTTTTCTCGCCCTCGCTAAGCTGCCACGCAAAAACATCCCGGCGCTCTGCCGTGAAACGGTTTGTTTCGGCGCACTCACGCTGTCGCCGTTTTTGCCCTGGCTGATGAAAAACTGGTGGCAAACCGGCAATCCGCTCTTCCCATTTTTCGCCGGTCTGTTCGCGACCACCGCCGCAGGCGGCCAAGCAGGGGCGGGTTTCGCCGGCATCGGTATTTTCGAAAAACGTCAGTTGCTGTTCGGCGAAAACGTTTGGCAGATCGTCGCCCTGCCGCTGCGCTTGTTTATCTCCGGCCAGGACGACAACCCGCAATATTTCGACGGCGTGCTGACGCCAATCCTGATTCTCTTTCTGCCTTGGGCGTTTCAGGGTAAGTGGCTCGACGATAAACGGCGGCTGGCGAGTTTCTCGCTGTTATTATTGCTCTACGGAATTTTTCTCGTCGACATGCGAATTCGCTACATCCTCGCCATCGTGCCGCTGTTGGCGATTCTCACGACCTTCGCTGTCTTCAATATTTATTTGCGCATCAAACGGCCGGCGATTTTGTTTGCCGGCTTGCTCGGCTTCGCCGTGTGGCATGGCACTTACTTGTGGAGATACGTCGGCGCGGCGCAGCCGTTCGGCTATCTCTCAGGCGCCGTGAGCCGGAGCGAATATCTCACCCGTATGCTTCCCGACTACGCCGTCTTCGATTACATCAACCGCGAAACCGCGGCGACGGCGAAGATTTATCTTCTCTTTGTCGGACGGAGAGCGTATTATTGCCAGCGAGATTATTTCCATGACGGCGGCGACTTGCCGGAGTTTTTACTGGAGGCGATTCGCGCCGCCAAAACCCTCGAGCAAATCGCCCAGTCGCTGAAGCAAAAAAAAATTACTCATCTAATGGCGCGTGCGGACTTGCTGGCGGAGTTTCTCTCGAACAATCTGACGCCCGATCAAGCGCGGCTGTGGAATGAATTCGCTAATCGCGGCTTGGCGCTGAGCTTTGACGCCCGTGGCTACGCGGTCTATCGATTGAATGGCTAACCCACCCGATATTTCTATCGTCATTCCGGCCTTCAACGAAGCCAAGTGCTTGGCCGGGGTGTTGGAATAAATTTTCGCCCTGAAACTGTCCCAGGCCGAGATCATCGTCGTCGACGACGGCTCCACTGACGGCACGGCCGAAGTGGCGATGAAGGCCGGCGCCAACGTGGTGCGTCATCCTTACAATATCGGCAACGGCGCGGCGGTGAAGAGCGGCATGCGTGCGGCGCAGGGAAGATTAATTGTCTTGATGGACGGCGACGGCCAACATCCGCCCGAAGATATTCCCAAGTTGCTCGCCGAAGCGGCCAACTATCACATGGTGGTGGGCGCCCGCGCCAAGGGCTCGAAGCTGCGCTTTCACCGCTACGTCGCCAACTTGGTTTACAATCTGTTGGCATCCTACGTGACGCGCTTCAACGTGCGCGATCTGACTTCCGGCTTTCGCGTGCTGTCGCGGCGCGAGGCGTTGCGTTTCATCGATCTGCTGCCGAACACGTTTTCTTATCCGACGACGCTGACTTTGGCTTTCCTGCGCTCCGGCTTGACGGTCAAGTATGTGCCGATCCAGACGCTCTACCGGTCGGGCCAGAGTAAGATCAGCTTGATCACCGACGGCGTTCGCTTCTTTTTGATCATTACCAAGATCGCCACGTTGTTTTCGCCGCTGCGGGTGTTTCTGCCGGTGAGCCTGTTTTTTTCCTCGCCGGGATGGGAAACTATGCCTACACTTTTTTCACTCAGGGGCGTTTCACTAATATGTCGGTTTTCGCGCTGACGACTTCGGTGATCATTTTCATGCTCGGCTTGATCTCCGAGCAAATCGCGCTCTTGCGCATGGAACGGCAGCAAGCCGGAAGGCGGCATGACGATGGGTAAATTTTACCTGCGTGAAGGGCGCCATTTGCTGACTCTCCCTAGTTTATGAATCCACAACCCAAGACTCAAGAAAAGCCGGATGCGACGGCGGTACGCGATTTTTACGATCGGGTTTATTACGCCAATGCCACCGTGGCTGCTAACCTCCCTGCGCATTACCGCCGGCTCGCCAGGAAATTTCAACCTTGGAAGGGACGGCGGTTGCTCGACGTTGCCTGCGGTATTGGTGACTGGCTCACGGCGGCGGCGGCGCTCGGCGCTATTCCCACGGGAGTGGATATCTCGCAGAGGGCTTTGGCTCTTTGCCAGCAACGGTTGCCCGACGCCGATCTTCATTGTGGTCCGGCCGAGCAGTTGCCGTTTGCCGACCGGCAGTTCGACGTCATTTCAAGCTTGGGCGCGTTGGAACATTTTTTAGATCCGCAAGCGGCACTGCGCGAGATGGTGCGGGTGGCGAAACCCGGCGCGATATTCATTCTGCTAGTGCCGAATTCTGGATTTTTGCCGCTGCGCTTCGGACTGCATTCCGGAACACAGCAAGCCGATGTTCGCGAAGAGGTACGGTCACTGTCGGCGTGGCGCCAACTTTTCGAAGGCGCGGGCCTGAGAGTGAGCTACCGTTGGCGCGATCTCCATGTTGTCTCGCCGTCATGGATTTTTCGCGGCCCATGGTATGCTTGGCCGGTGCGTACCGCGCAAGCGTTTATGTTACCTTTCTGGCCGCTGGAATGGCAGTATCAGGTATATCATCTGTGCACGATCAAGAGTTGATTACCGGCGGCGTGGGTATTCTCGTCATCACGTGGAACTACCCGCCGCGGCAGGGTGGTATTGAGCAGCTGCTCGCCAGCGTCTGCGCTGGACTGAGCAAGAATCATCGGGTGGCGGTTATCACAGCTCACGCCACAGAATCGATCGCCGTTGCGGATGAAATAATATTTCGTCCCACTTCTCCCGGCCTAATCCGGTATTTTCTTTTCGCTGTCGCTAAAGGAATCGCGATACTTCGCGGCAATCGCAATATCCACGTTATTTTCGCTGGCAGCGTGTTAGCGACGCCGATTGTATTGTTGCTCGCGCGCTTGCTTCGTCGTAAGGCCGTTGTTCAGGCGCATGGTTTAGATTTGGTTTACCGCAATTCGGTGTATCAATTTTTAATCGTTCGCTGGCTTCGTTATGTTGATCGCGTCATCGCCAACAGCCGTCACACGGCGGAGCTGGCTCAGCAAAAAGGCGCCCGTGAGCAAGCCATCGCGGTCATCCCTCCGGGCGTCGACTGGCAGCGCTTCCAGAGCGCGGATAGTGCCGACGCCCTTAAGCAGGTATGGGGATTGGCGAACCGTAAAGTTATTCTTTTCGTCGGCCGGCTGGCGAGGCGCAAGGGCGTAAAAGAATTCATCGAGCGCTCACTGGTTGATATCGTTAAGCAAGTGCCGGACGTGTGTTTTGTCATCGCCGGCGACAATCCGAGGGAGTCGTTGACGCACCACGACGATGTTGCCGGCGAGATTCGCCAAGCCATCGCGCGCCATGATCTTTCCGAGCACGTGCGCTGGCTCGGGGCTGTCAATGACGCCGAGTTGGTTCAGGTGTACGCACTTTGCGACGTTCTTGTATTGCCGGTTTTGGCTCTTGATTACGACGTGGAGGGCTTCGGCATGGTCGCTTTGGAAGCCGCGGCCGCCGGTAAACCAGTGGTTGCGGTTTGTTGCGGCGGCGTTTCCGACGCAGTCGAAGACGGCGTCACCGGCATATTGGTAGCGCCGGCCGACTACTTTACGCTGAGTGATGCAATCGTTCGCTTGCTCGACGATCCCGCCGCGCGTTTCTCAATGGGGGAAGCTGGCAGACAGCGGGCGTTGGCCGAGTTCACATGGGCGAAGATCGTGATGCGCTACGAGGGGGCCTTTTTCGATCTATCTGCGTGAGCACGCAGGATTGAATATGGCTATTTTCGCGCTAGTACGAAACGACATTATTTGGCGTCGCGCTGGTCAATTATCAACCGTCGAATTTAGTGTTACGATTTGACAAAGGCTGCGCGCGAGCATCGCGATGAGCCAAACCTGATCCGACTTCGATTAAATTGATTTGAAAGTACTCGTACCCATATCGGACACTCGCTCCGGTCACAGTGTTTACTTCGATCAGCTCAAACAGGCCGTTGCCGGCCATGGCATTTCGTTGGACCTTATCCGTTTCGCGCGTCATTTCGAGATCGCGCCGGCACTGGTCAGCGCTCGTCTTCGTGCCCGGTCGCGCCAAGGTGATTACGACTTGATGCATGGCAACGCCGACTACGGCAGCGCCTTCAGTCGCTCCGATAAGCCGTCCGTCGTGACCGTACTGCACAATGTTTTCGAGGACAACTATCAACGATATACCACGCTCAGCCAGAAGGCGTTTCACTTCGGTTGGTTGAAACGGCGCATCGCCCAAGCGCTGCGTGATGCGGATCGAGTGGTCGCGATCAGTCACAGCACCAAGGCCTCCATCGAAAGAACTTTCGGCGCGCGCAACATCGAGGTGATTTATAACGGCATCGATAGCGAGATCTTCAAGCCGCTTGAAACGGGCGCCAACAACGAATTTCCCGGCAAAATTCGTCTGCTCTTCGTCGGTAACTTGACCAAGCGCAAAGGCGCCGATCTGTTGCCGGCGATCATGAAAAAGTTGGGTGACGATTATGTTTTGGTGCATCCATCGGGCCTGCGCACCGGCGCCGATTTCGGCGCGGTGAATATCGTCAAGCGTACCGCGCCGTCGACGCAGGAATTAGTCGAACTCTACAACGGCTGCGATATTTTCCTTTTTCCCTCTCGGCTCGAAGGTTTCGGCTACGCCGTCGGCGAGGCGATGGCGTGCGGCAAGCCGGTGATTTGCACTGACGCGTCGTCATTGCCGGAGTTGGTGGTCGACCAACAAGGCGGCTTTCTCTGCGGCCTCGACGATGTTGACGCGTTTGTCGAGCGCATTCGCTTTCTCGGCGCCCGTGCGGCCCTGCGCCAAACCATGGGCGCCTTCAATTGCCAGCGGATCGAAAAGAATTTCACCGTGGCGCAGATGGGCCGTGCCTATGCCGAGCTCTATCGAAACCTGTTAACGGCCAAGCCGAGACGCTGAATTTGGGCGGGAAAGCGCCATTAGGCGGCTGTGGCGTAAGAATTGCGTTTAATAGCCATCTGGTCGTGGCGCCTATTCTAAATTTCTCAGAAATGCCATGGACGGTCCAATAAGGCTCGTAGTATCTTGGCAACGGTGGTGAAACACGTGCAGTTTCGGGACGAAGTCTTGCAAAGACCGCCAATCATCATTCGCCCGTCAGCGGGCTGGGTTCCGCTCAAGCTCGACGATCTGTGGGCGCACCGCGAGTTGGTGTTATTCTTGGCCTGGCGCGATCTCAAAGTGCGCTACAAACAAACCACCCTGGGAATTATCTGGGTGGTGCTGCAACCGCTGCTGATGACCTTGGTTTTCACGGTGGTCTTCGGCCGCTTCGTCGCGCCGATGAATAGTAGCGTCGCGCTGCCCTATCCGCTGTTCGCTTTCTGCGGTCTTTTGCCGTGGCAATTTTTCGCCTACGTGCTGAACAACTCTAGTAACAGTTTGATCGCCAGTCAGCAGCTGATCACCAAAGTTTATTTTCCCAGATTGGTGATTCCACTTTCCGGCGTGCTCTCGGGGTTGGTCGACTTCGCGGTGGCTTTCACGGTTTTGCTCGGCATCGTGGTTTATTACCAGGTGACGCCGTCAGCGGCGCTCTGGTTGCTGCCCGTTTTTGTGTTGCTCTCGATCGCTTGCGCCGTCGGCGTCGGCCTTTGGCTCGCGACCCTTACGGTTCAATACCGCGACGTGCGCCATATGATTCCGTTCGTTACTCAAGTGTGGTTTTTCATGTGCCCGGTTGCTTATCCGATCACTTTGGTGCCGGAAAATTGGCGCTGGCTTTACGCACTCAATCCCATGGCCGGGATAATTCATGGCCTTCGCTGGTCGCTGGTTGGCGGCGGCGATCCGCTTGGCGCTTGGGTTTGGCTATCCGTGCTGGTCACGGTGCTGCTGTTGGTGAGCGGGCTTTATTATTTTCGCGGTGTCGAAAAAACCTTCGCCGATGTGGTGTAATAGATGAGCGACATTGCCCTGCGCGCCGACCGGCTCGGTAAAAAATATCGCCTCGGCCAGCGTGAAAATTATTTCATGCTGCGCGATGTTCTGGCGCGCTCGATGGCTGGGCCATTGCGGCGGCTTTTTCCCAATCGTCAAAATGTACCCGCGCCGCCGGAACCGGCGCGTGTCGAGGACTCGATCTGGGCGCTCAAGGATGTCTCGTTTGAGATCAAGCAGGGCGACGTGGTCGGCATCGTCGGCCGCAACGGCGCCGGCAAAAGCACGCTGTTAAAGATTCTCTCGCGCATCATCGAACCGACCGAAGGCGAGGCGCGCATTTACGGGCGAATCGGGTCGCTGCTGGAAGTCGGTACCGGTTTTCATCCCGAGCTCACCGGACGCGAAAATGTTTATCTCAGCGGCGCGATCTTGGGCATGAGAAAAAGCGAGATCGAAGCCAAGTTCGATGAGATCGTTGCCTTCGCGGAAGTGGAAAAGTTTATCGACATGGTGGTGAAACATTACTCCACCGGCATGTACCTGCGCTTGGGTTTCGCCGTGGCGGCGCATTTGGAACCGGAGATTCTCATCGTCGACGAAGTGCTCGCCGTCGGCGACGCGGCGTTTCAGGAGAAATGTCTCGGCAAGATGGGCGACGTGGCGAAGCATGGCCGGACGGTATTGTTCGTCAGCCACAACATGGCGGCGCTGCAGGTGCTCTGTACCAAAGCTCTGTTGATCGAGTCCGGCACGGTGCAGTTCGAGGGCGACAGTACCCAAGCCATCAGCCGTTACCTGCGCAGCGTCAACGCCGAACTCCCGGCCGCGGCGCCGGCGCTGGGAACGATCCCGCGCCAAAATGGTTCGCGCGCAGTTTTCGTCCAAGGTTCGCTCAATGGGCGGCCGCTCGCCACGGCGCACTGTGCCGGCGCCCGCGAGCGCTTGGATATCGAATTATCCGTCGCTCTCGAACAGCCAGTAAGACAGTGCAGCTTGGAAATTGCTTTTGAAACCGAGGCGGGGCTGCGGGTCTACGCCATCGACTCACGCTGGACGCTCAAACCCATGGACCTGGCGGCGGGCGATCATGAGCTTCATTGCGCCCTTGGCGAAATCCCCTTAGTTCCTGGCCGCTATTTTATTTCCCTGGGATTTGCGGGCGACGGACGGCAAGCCGACTGGCTGTACCGCATCGCTGCCATCGAGATCGCCGCCACCGATGTTTATGGCACCGGCGAGTTGCCGTTGGCGAGCCAGGGATATTTTTTGAGTGAGGCGACATGGCGTATCGGCAAGGCGCGGCTGAGTGGCAAAAAAATTGCGTAATTCAAATTTGATGACTGATTCCAGCGCTGACTTCATCTTTGTAAGATCGTGGCAACCTTGTTGATGAGCAAGCCGCCGAGCATAGCGATCGATATATCGCCGTTGTTGGTGCGCAACACGGGGATCAGTTACTACACGGCGAACCTGGTCAGTCAGCTGCTCGGCTTGAAGCCGGATTTTCGCTGGCGTTATTTTGCCGTGCCGGAAAGAGTTGCCACCGAAGTTAACGTTGAAAATCCAGCGGGAGATTTCAAAACGGTCGTTGCCCCTTGGTTTCTGCCGCCGCGAATCACCTCGCTGTTATTGCAGGCGCCGCTGGCGGGTTTGCTGGCGGCGGAAAAGTTTGCCGGTACCAACGATCTGTTTCACTGGACCAATTTTCTTATCTGCTCGCAAAAACATGGCAAGAAAGTGCTCACCGTGCACGATGTCAGTTTTTTTCTGTTTCCGGAGTTTCATCCATTGAAGCGCCGCTTGACCTTCAAGGCATTCTTTCCGCGCTCCCTCGAACAGGCGGATCATATCATCACCGACTCCGACAGCACGAGGCGCGATCTGGTCGAGCATTTTCATGTTCCCGCAGACAAGATGACGACGATTCATCTCGGTGTCGATCCAAGTTTCGCGCCAGTGAGCGAACCGCAAGCGGCGCCGATCCTGGCCGAGTATGGGCTGCGCTTCGGTGCCTATTTGCTTAACACGGGCACGGTGGAGCCGCGCAAAAACTTGCTGCGCTTGATTCAGGCGTACAATTTATTTCGCTCGAACAATTCAGCAAGCTTGCCCCTGGTGTTGGTCGGCGCCAGCGGCTGGCTCAATCAGGATTTGTTTGAAGAAATCGACAAGTCGCCGTGGAAGAGCGACATAAAATTTCTCGGCTATGTCGCGAAAACCGATCTGCCGTCGCTCTATTCCGGTGCCGTCGCGTTCGTCTATCCATCGATCTATGAAGGCTTCGGCTTGCCGCCGTTGGAAGCTATGGCCTGCGGCACGGCGGTGATTACCGCTAATAATTCGTCTTTGCCTGAGGTCGTGGGCGATGCCGCGATTCTCGTCGATGCTCACAATGTCGACGCTATCGCGAGTGCCATGCTAAAAGTTGCCGGCGATGCAACGGTGCGGGAAAATCTCAAGCAGCGCGGCTTGGCGCGGGCGAAATGTTTCAGTTGGCGGCGCACCGCCGAGCAAACCCTGGCGGTGTACGAGCAGGCGTTAGGTTGATATTCAAGCAAACGAATTACAAGTAGGTATCCATGACTCCATTTCATTTTGTCGCATTTGTTTTCGGCGCTCTGGTCGGCAGTTTTCTCAACGTTTGCATCGGCCGGATTCCCAACGGCGAGTCCATCGTCACACCGGGTTCGCACTGTCCCGGCTGCAAAAAACCCATCGCTTTTTACGATAATGTGCCGCTGCTCAGCTACTTGTTTCTGCGCGGCCGCTGCCGTGCCTGTCATGAAGGTATTTCACTGCGCTATTTTGTTGTCGAGTTGCTGATGGCGCTGTTCGCCATGGCGCTCTGGCACTGGTTTGGTTTGAGCTTTAGCTTTTTTGTCGGCTTTGTCTTTGTCGCCGCGCTGATCGTGATTTCTTTTATCGATCTCGACGTGCGCATTGTGCCCGACGTGATCAGTCTGCCGGGAATTATCCTCGGGTTGGTTTTCTCGTTGTTGGGATACTTTTTCTTTCGCGATGGTTCGGGTGTGATTCCCTCGCCGGTCAGTTCGCTGATCGGGATTCTTACCGGCGGGGTTTTTTTGCTCGTGACGGCATGGGCCTATGAGAAAGTTACCGGCGTCGACGGCATGGGCGGCGGTGACATCAAACTGCTGGCGATGATCGGCGCCTTTCTCGGTTGGCCGTCGATTCCGGTAACTCTCTTCATCGCGTCGTTGCTCGGTTCCGTAGTTGGCATCGCCTGCATGGCGGTCACCGGCGCCGGCCGGCGCTTGGCGTTGCCGTTCGCGCCGTTTCTCTGTTCCGGCGCGCTGCTCTATCTTTATTACGGCAACGAGATCATCGAGTTTTATCTCCCTCCCCAGTGACCTGAAGCTCATTCTAGCGCGACAATCCGGCACTGCGACGAAATTTGTCATTCCCATGGGTTTCGTTCTCAGTACGATGGGGAGGAATTTGGCCAAATCCACCCCAACAGTGACAACTAGATTTGCCTTCTTTAAGTAGTTTTCTGGTCCGCGAATTGCTCTCTCCAGCAGAGGTTATCCTTAGTTCTCAATGGTCGGTGGAGCGGTTTAGATGGCATTGATGGCAAAATTACCACGACGACTCACCAATGGCCGCGGCTTTACGCTGGCGGAGATGCTCGTTGCTGTGGGAATCTTCGGGATTCTCTCGGCCACCGCCGCGCCCTACTTGTTCGCCATGAAAACCCGTTTTCGCTTGGACGGCGCCACGCGCCAGGTGTTCAGCGAAATCATGTCGGCGCGCATGAAAGCGATCAACGAGAACGCCACCTACACGATCACGTTTCCGAACAACCACACGATTCAGATTGTCGGCTCGGCCACCAGAACGGTCGATCTGCAAACGCTCTACGAGAGCGTGACACTTTCGAGTTCCGCGGCGACGATCAATATTTCCTCGCGCGGTACTTCGGATACCGCTTCGACGATCACGGTTTCCAATTCTACCGGAAGCAAAACCGTAACGCTTAAAATCACTGGATCGGCGTTGATTAGTTGAGGCTCGATGACATGAAAGCGAAAATTTTACACCGAGCTTTGAGCGAAAAGGGCTTCACCCTGATCGAGCTGCTGACAGCGATTACGTTGTTAACGATTGGGCTTTTGGGGACGGCGGCACTGACGGCGGGCGTGGTGAAGGGCAATGTCGCTGGGCGAAACGTTTCCACTGCCACGGCGATCGCTCAATCGTGTTTTCAGGAAAATCGGCGAGTGGGATATACCAGTGCCGGAACCACCGGATGTACGACCACCACCACCAACGTTACATTGGGCGGTGTGACATTCTCTCGCGCTCTGTCCATCGATTCGGCTACCACCAACTTGAAAACTCTTACCGTGACGGTCAGCTGGACCGAAGGCACGGCGGGCAGTAAGTCGATTACGATGATGACGACACTCGCATCGGGGACTTGATAGATATGCACCGCCGAGTCAATAAAACTTCAGCCGGTTTCACGCTCATCGAGATGATGGTTTCCATCACCCTCGGGATGATCGTCATTGCCGGCGTCACGGGGACGTTTACCGCCCAAACTCGGCAGAACGCCGCCGAACAGCAGGTGTCGCAGATGCATCAGAACGTGCGCGGTGCGCTCGATATGATTATGCGGGATCTGATGCAGGCTGGCTACAAAGCTCCTAGTGGCAGTGTGACGGGTGTGACGTACAGCACCACCCAACTACTGGTTCAGGCTGATCTCGATGCGAATGGGAGCATAGATACGACTAACACGAGCGTGGAATACATCACTTACGTTTATGATTCGACGAATCAGCAAATCACGCGGAAGCTTGGGAATAGTGGAAATAGCACCACGGAAGTTCTCGCCGAGAACATTACCGCATGCACTTTCACTTTCAAGGATGCAAGTGATACTGCGACTACAACCAGCTCCCTGATCCGCAAACTGAGCATAACGATCACTGGTCAAACGGCAAAGGTCGATCCAAGTTATTCTTCAAATAACGGTAAGCGTTCTTACTCGGTCAGCGCCGACGTTACGCCGCCGAATTTGGCTCTTTAATTAGGGAGACAGATTTTATGCAGTCCACGCGAAAAATTTTCAATTGGTTTGTGAACAAAGTCTGCGGCGGTGAGCAGGGCGTGATTCTGATCGCGGTGCTTACGTTGATGGTGACGCTGATCCTGGTCGGCGCGACGACGTATATCGTGTCGTCGAGCAACGTTAAGATTAGCGCCAACTTCAAATCGAGCGAAACCGCTTTGCAGGTGGCGATGGCGGGTGCCGAAAAGGCCCGTGAAACATTGCGGGCGCTTAACGTGGCTAGCTCGGACAAAACCGTGTTCAGTACCGAGCTTGCTGGGCGTGTTGGCGGCAATAGCGTCCTCAACGGTAATGCTACGGCCACAGATGATTTGGTTTTGGCGACCGGTACATTAGGAAGCTATACTTACAACGCCTATTTGACTAACAACAACGTTAGCGGTGGCGATACATGGAACAGTATAACTGACAACGACGGCATCGCGACGATCACTACTACGGCGACCGGTCCAAACGGCTCAAAAGCTGTGGTCACGACTCTTGTAAAAACGTACACCATACCCAGCGCACCCGGTGCGGTTTACTCAAAAGATAATGTTATCTTGAACGGCAGTTCGTTAACCATCAACGGCAACGACGCCTCGGGCTGCGGTGGAACGAATCAGCCTCCGGTTTACACGGAGAATCCAGCGTACACGTGTTATCCAGGCACGACCGAACCCAGGTGCGGCAATGTCAACAACGCCAACGGCCCCACTTTGACCGGCAGTCCAAACGTGCCGCAGTACGGTACCATTGACATAGATATCAGTACGCTGGTCACTGAGCTTAGCAAATCCGCGACCGATAAAGTTACGGCAGATCAAACCAACGCGACATTTGGCTCGGCCAGTGATTATCGGATCGTTTACGCCGATGCCAGCGCTCTGAACAATCAAGATCTTCGACTGAATAACGTTACCGGCTACGGCATTTTGGTGGTGCTTGGCAATTTGCAACTGGCGGGTAACCTCACGTGGAACGGACCGATTATCGTGACCGGCACTGTGACTTCGAGCGGCGGCGGTAGTAGCCCCAAAAACGTTACCGGTCAAATTATTGCGGGTAGTAGCGCGCTGGGCGACACCACTATCAGCGGCAGCATCGTGGTCAATTACAGCAGTTGCGCCCTACGCGACGCGTATGCGGTGGCTCCTCTAAGAGTCGTTAACTGGAAGCAAAATTAACGTTGGTTTTGCAGCGCCGAATCAACCGCGGCGCCCATCTGTTGGAGATCGTTAAACTCGCGGCCGCGCTCGATAAAGAGTTTGGGATCTTTTTGTATCTTGGTTTTGTAGTCGAAGAGTTCCTTTGACAGCGCGCGAAGATCGTCCGGGAACATGCCGGCGACATTGTCCACTCTATCTTTTAGGCGTGCGACGTCTTTTTTGATCGGATCGTTCTCGTCTTTCACCGGCGCTGGAGCCTCGGTGGCGGGTGTTTCTTGCGCCGGTTCTTTATTGTTCTCGTCAGCAATCACCTGGGTTTTTTCCGACGGATCGTGATCGGCTGTCGTCACCATCTTAATCACTTTGTCCGTCTTCTCGATCTTGTGCACAAACGCTTTGTCGACACCGAATATCCCGCCGTCGGCGTCGAACAAGACTTGCGCGCCCTCTTGCCAGTAGCGGTTGGTGACATATTCGTTGCCGTTCTTGAGCCTGATGACGAAGGCGCCATTGGCGAGGGTCGGCGCGGTGAGGCACAGAGTTAACGCAAGATAGCTGACAGTTTTTCGCATACTCGACTCCCATCCCAGAACATTTGCATTTTACCATCACTTGGCGTGGCCGCCAAAGTTTTCTTTGACAAGTAGAGCAGGTTTTTTCACCCCTTGACACTGGATTTGCGCCGGAAGTATGGTCCCAACATCTTTGGAGGGGACCATGTGTCGCACCACCACTAGGGATGGCTTCTCGACTATTGAGCTGCTTGCCGGCATGGCGGTTATGGGAATCATTGCCGCCATCGCACTGCCCAACTGGCGTGCGCTGTTTCCTAGTTTCGCTCTCAACAACTCAACCCGGCAGATTCAGTCCGAAATGCATCACCTCAAGATGCGCGCGGCGGCTGAGAATATTGGCTTTCAGTTGGCGTATCTTCAAGGCGCTAGCGGCTACACGATCCAACGCGATAGCAAGGCGCTGGTGACCAAGCCGTTGGCTGAGGGAACGACCATCACGAAGACCGGAACGATTTCCTTTACACCACGAGGAACGGCCGACAACGATCGGGTGCGACTGAGCAATGCCGAAGGGAAGTGCCGGCAAATCGTTGTCAGCGGGACAGGTAGAGTGCGAGTTTGCACGCCCAACAACTGCGCTCAGAATTGCTAATCATGACCGTTCACAGAAATATCATCCGACATCAAACGGGTTTTACGTTTAACGAATTGCTGGTTGCCATGAATATCGTTGCCGTGGCCGTGTTGGGATATTCGCTGAGCAGCGCCGATGCCATTCGTCGTCAAACGATTAACGGCAACTCGACGGCGGCCATTCACCTGGCGCAGGACAAGATCGAAGAATTGCAAGCGCGCAAAAATTTGACGGACGGCGATCTTTGTCCCGGCGGCGGCGATCGCGGTCTAGCAGCGAACGGCGGCACGCCGGGGATTTACGATCGCTGCTGGCGCATCGCCGCATCGGCTCTCGGAACCAAGCTTAAGCAGATCGACGTGACGGTGTCGTGGCGCGATCATGTCGATCATCAAGTGACTCTCTCTACGTTGCTCTTTACCGGTGAGTGAGCGTGATGCAACGATTTGACAATCACTGCGGTGCAACTTTGATCGAACAAATGGTCGCGTTGTTACTAGGGTCGGTGATGATCACTTCTCTGTATGGCTATTTTCGTAGCAGTCTCTATCAGTTGCTCTCGATCGAGACGAAGACCGCCACCTTGGAGGATGCGCGCGGCGCATTGGATATCATGCTGCGCGATCTCAAAAACGCCGGTTCGTGGGAGAGCGGCAGCGCGCCGGCCGAAATTGGCGGCGCGGATGATCCAGATAACGACGCCGACGCTGTTTGCAATCGAGTTTACGCAGCGACGGCGAGCATGATCCACGTCCAGATGAGTCTTAATGATAACAACAACTGCGCCGACATCGATCCGCGCGAGAATATTCGCTACGAGCTAACCGGACCGACATCAACTTGCCCCGGCACGAACATCATTCGACGCAACGGAGATTGCCTGGTTGCTAACGTCGTTCTCCCAGTGGCCGGGAAGCTATTTACTTACTTTGACGCTGACGGCACGGATCTAGGCAACACGCCAGCGCGCGATTCGATCAAGCGCGTCAGGATTGCCTTTGCCGTTCAAGTCAAGAATCCCGACCCACGACTCAACGGCAACCTGGCCTCGACGCTGTCGAGCAGCGTTGAATTGCGCAATTAGCGAGTATTTTCATGATTACCAACATAGATCGGCTGCGCAGCGAGCAGGGAATGATTCTCTTCAGTTGCTTGGCGATTCTTTCGATCCTGTTGATGGTCGGCATCGGTAGCCGGGTGATGTTGTACAACGATTATCGAGTGTTGACGAACCTGCGCGGCGGTACGGAAGCCTTTTACGTTTCAGCGGCTGGATTGGAGTGGAGCAAAAATACACTTGCCCAGATCGCGATCTTTCCGCCGGCGCCGGTCAACGGGACGGCAAGCTTTGCCAATGGGCAATTTTCGATTTCGTTTTTTCCGCCCACGGTCGCCGGTTCGCTCAGCGCCAAGATCGTCGTTCGTTCGGTGGGCACGCTCGGAACCTCTTCACAGACGATTCAAGCGCAGCTGACGAAAAGCTACGATCTCGCCGACGCTGCCATCGGTCTTAGGGGCAATGGCGCCCAAGTGATTCTCAACGGCGCCGCGATAGCCGTTTCCGGTCTGGATCACGATCCGCTAACTGGATTACCAATCGCCAAGGCGAAAGCACGGCCAGCGATTTCCGCCGGGGATCAATCTCTCCAAGAGTTAGTGACCGCGGCTTCAAGTAGTTTGCCTCCTGGTAGCCTGGAAAGCGGCGGCGAAATTTCACCAGTCGCGGCCAGCGAATATCTACCCGCTTCATCGGTCAGCCAGCTTGCCAACGATCTATGCGCGCTGGACGGTGCAATCGTCAGCAGCATGCCGACGACCGGTGCGTTAACTATCGAAAACCAAAGCTGGGGAAATCTCGCCAGTCCGCAGATTCGCTGCATCAACGGTTTGTCCGACTCAGGCGACGCGGTCACCTTGGCGGGAGACCTAACTGGCGCCGGGGTGCTGATCGTCCGAAATGCCGACCTGCTGCTCACCGGATCGCTTCGCTGGGATGGTTTGATTATCGTCACGGGCAACGATGTCGGCCTGAAGGTGACCGGCTCTAGCGCCAAAGAGATCTATGGCGGAGTCATCGTTAACGAAGCCGGGACTCCCAGCAGCAAAACTATTCTCGACATTCAAGGCAGCCTGCGGCTCCGCTTTAGCCGGTCGGCATTAGTCCAAGCGGCGCAGGCGATCCCGGCGACCACGTTCACTAACCTCTACGCAGCCCTGCCCTTTCAGGTCAGCCAAGACTACTGGCGCACGGTTTCACCCTAACAATTGCGAGCAAATCTCAATTTACATTGGGGTCGTAAGGTGGTAAATGCCTAAACTACAACGATTTGACCATCCCAATAGCTAAATTTTGTAGACCCCAGGTCGATGCTATAAATAGCGTCGGTATATTGGGTTGATCGATCACGACGTGGTGCGAGAGGGAGAGAGCATGGATACAAAGAAGACCATAATGGTGGTTGACGACAACCCGGACATAATCACGATCGTCAAAACCATTCTGGAAGGGCGGGGATACACCGTCTTTAGCGCTTCGAGCGGTCCCGAGCTGCTGAGCATTCTACCGAATCACAAGCCCGATCTGATTATCTTGGATATCATGATGCCCGAGATGGACGGCCTCGAAGTGTTGACCCGGCTCAAAGCCAAGACCGAAACCGCCACCACGCCGGTTATCTTGCTCACCGCCAAAGTGCAGTATGAGGACGTGCTCGGCGGCTACAAACTTGGCGCCGACTATTATATTACCAAACCTTTCACCAGCACCCAGCTGGTCAATGGCATCAATCTGCTGCTCGGCGAAGGTAAGCCGCAATAGGTTTGCTCCTCGCTTTGCTCATTGGCAGCGCCAGTGGCAACTAGCTCTTCCCGGTTTGCAACTTCGGTGCGTTTTCTTCATTCTCCTAGGCGATGGTTCGATTTGTTACCTTCGAAGGCGGCGATGGGTCGGGTAAGACCACGCAAATCCGCGCCCTTGAGCGTTATTTAACTCAACGGGGCCGCGCTTGCCTGGTTACCCGGGAGCCGGGCGACAACTCGTTAGGTAAACCGATTCGGCAAATCTTACTGGAAGTCGCCGATCATGAAGTCGCGCAGGCGACGGAACTGTTTCTCTATCTCGCCGACCGGGCTCAGCATGTGGCGGAATTAATCAGCCCAGCGATCGCCGCCGGCAAGATCGTTCTCTGCGATCGCTTCACCGATTCGACCTTGGCCTATCAGGGCTATGGCCGCGGCATCGATCTCAAGTTGCTGCGTCAGTTAAACGACCTGGCCGACGCCGGTGAGCAGCCGGATCTGACGTTTTTGCTCGATTGTCCCGTGGCTGTTGGCCTGGCCCGCACAAGCCGGCGTCAAAGCGAAGTCGGCCAGCCGCGCGAGGACCGCTTCGAGCGCGAGAAGGTTGAGTTCCACGAAAAAATTCGCGCCGGCTTTCTCGAAATGGCCGACGCCGAGCCGGCGCGCTTTCGGATAATCGACGCGGCACAATCGGTGGAAGCGGTTTGGCGTGACATTCAAGCGATTGTCGAACGAGAAAATTTCTAATGAGTTTCGCGGAAATCATCGGCCAGCAAAAACCGTTGACAATCCTCCGTTCGGCATTGGCTAACGGCCGGCTGCACCATGCCTATTTGTTTCTTGGCCTTGAGGGTGTCGGCAAACATACCGTCGCCATGGCGTTCGCCAAAGCGATTCACTGCGGCGAGAGCGACCACGATTATTGCGGCGGCTGCGTCAATTGCGCGCGCATCGCCGCCGGCAACCATCCCGATGTGCGCGTGATCGAGCCGCTGTCCGGCAAGAAAGAAATCAGCATCGCGCAGATCCGCGAGCTGGAGCGGGAACTCAGCTATCGCTCGTTTACCGGCAAACGCAAGATCGCGATCATCGACCCGGCGACATTGCTGAACTTGTCGTCGCAGAATGCTTTATTGAAAACCCTCGAAGAGCCGCCGCAGGATTGTTTGATTATTTTAATCGCCGCCAACGGCGGCGCTCTGCTGCCGACGTTGCGTTCGCGTTGTTTGCGGATTTCCTTTGCCCCGCTGGCGCGCCAAGACGTCGCGGCGATCGTCAAAACCCGCCAGGGTTTGAGCGACGGCGATGCGGCGTTTGTCGCGGCGCTCAGCATGGGCAGCATCGGCGCGGCGTTGGCACTGGAGAAGGATGAATGGATCGAGAAGCGGCGAATTTGGAGCGGTATGTTGGGCGCGCTCAAAACCCGCGACTACCAAGGGGCGATGGCCGGCGCCGAAGCGCTGGCGAGCAATAAAGACGACGCGCTCAAATTTCTCAAATGGACGGAAAGTTGGTATCGAGATTTAATGCTTTATCAAGTGAGCGATGACGTGAACGAGCTGGTCAATTTAGATATGCAGGAGCAAATCAGTCAGCAAGCCAAGGTACACGACGTGGAGCACACGCTGCGCGCCATCGGTCAAGTGGCCGGCGCGGCGGCGCGCATCCAGCGCAATCTCAACCGACGCATGGTTTTAGAAAAACTGCTCTTCGGTGTGGTGGGAAGGCGTTAATGGAACCGATTTATATCACCACGCCGCTTTATTACGTCAACGCCGAACCGCACCTCGGCCATACCTACACCACCGTGGTGGCCGACACGCTCAAACGCTACTACCAGTCGATCGGTTACAACGCTTTCTTGCTCACCGGTACCGATGAGCATGGCGATAAGATCGCCCAAGCGGCGGCGGCCAACGGCACCGAGCCCAAAGCTTATGCCGATCGGGTGAGCGACCTGTTCCGTTCGACCTGGGATACTTGCGGCATCGTCTACGATCACTTCATCCGCACCACCGACGACTATCATAAACAGTTCGTCCAGAGCGTGCTGCAGAAGATTTTCGACAACGGCGATATTTATTTCGGCGAGTACGGCGGCTTTTACTGTTACGGCTGCGAGCGTTTCTATACCGAAAAAGAACTGGTCGACGGTAAATGTCCGGATCACCAAAAAGCGCCGGATTTTATCAGCGAGAAAAATTATTTTTTCCGCATGGGCAAATATCAGCAGCCATTGATCGACGCGCTCAACGCCAAGCCCGAGCTGATTCGGCCGGAGCGCTATCGCACAGAGGTTTTGGCTTTTTTACGCGAACCCCTCGAAGATTTGTGCATTTCGCGCCCCACCAGCCGTTTGCAGTGGGGCATTCCGCTGCCCTTCGATGCCAACTACGTCACCTATGTTTGGTTCGATGCCTTGCTCAATTACGTCAGCGCTTTGGAACACCGCGGCGGCGATTCGCTGACCGCGCTTTGGCCCAAGGCGAATCATCTGATCGCCAAGGACATTCTCAAGCCGCATGGAATTTTCTGGCCGACTATGTTGATGGCCGCGGGCTTGCCGCTTTACGATCAATTGAACGTGCACGGCTACTGGAACATGGACTCCGGCAAAATGTCGAAAAGTTTGGGCAACGTGATTCGACCGTTGGAAATGAAAGCGCGCTTCGGCATGGACGCCTTTCGCTATTTTCTTTTGCGCGAAATGGCCTTCGGCCAAGACGCGAAGTTTTCCGAGGAAGCGCTGGTGACGCGCATCAATGCCGACCTGGCGAACAATCTTGGCAACTTCGTCAGCCGTGCCATGGCGATGCAGCACAAATATTTTGCCGGTGTCGTGCAACCGTTAAGCGCTGACTGGGCGAAGGACGACCTCGAACTGCGCGACAAATTCGTGGCGGCTGAGGTTGAACTTAAAAGCCAGATGGAGGAGTTGCAGTTTCATCGCGGCTTGGAAGCGATTTGGTCGGCCCTCGATCACGCCAACCGCTACGTCGTGCAAATGGCGCCGTTCACGATGATCAAAGATGAGGCGAAGAAAGGCCGCGTCGGCGAAGTGCTGCACCATCTGCTCGAAGCGGTGCGCACGCTGGCGCGGGTGTTGGCGCCGTTCATGCCTGAGACCGCGGTCGAATTACGCGCACTGCTGGCGATTGGCGAGGATCGACTGAATGAGCCTTGGGGTCAAGGCTTCGCCGCTGGTCATAAGATCAACCCGCCGAAAGTCTTGTTCCCGCGCATCGAGACTGACGCGAAAAAATAAATTCTCTGCCAAAAATGTTGATCGACAGCCATGCCCATATCCAGGGCAAAGAATACGCCGGCGAAGCCGAAGCGGTGATCGCGCGGGCGCGCGACGCTGGGGTCGAGACGATTATCGCCGTCGGCGGTGCCGGCGATATGTCGAGCAACACCGAGGCGATCTCATTAGCCGCGAATTTCGCCAACGTCTTCGCGACGGTCGGCATGCATCCGCATGACGCCAAGGATGTCGGCGCCGACGAACTGGAAACTCTAAAAAGCTTGGCAGGGAATGCGAAAGTCGTCGCCATCGGCGAGACCGGTCTGGATTATTACTACAGCCACTCGCCCCATGATGTGCAGCGCCGGGTGTTCGGACACTTCATCCAGATGGCGCGCCAGACCCAATTGCCGATCGTCGTTCATGAACGCGACGCCGCTCAAGATGCCGTCGAATTGTTGCGCCAGGAAGGCGGCGGTGAACTGCGCGGCGTGATTCACTGCTTCACCGGCAACTACGAAGCGGCCTGCGCCTATCTCGACTTAGGATTCTACCTGTCGTTCACCGGCATCGTCACGTTCAAAAACGCCCAACCGCTGCGCGAAGTGGTGCGCAAAGTGCCGCTCGAAAGAATGTTCGTCGAAACCGATTCACCTTATCTCACGCCGGTGCCGCACCGCGGCAAACGCAACGAACCGGCCTACGTCCGCTTCGTCGCCGAGACCATCGCGAATGTAAAAGGCGTCACGGTCGATGAAGTGGAACGCGTGACAACGCACAACGTCCGCGAATTGTTCGACCTCATTTGAGAGTTGGCCGCCAAGCGATGCCGCTGTTGGTGGTAAACGACACCGTGCTGATGTGGCGGGCGCGGTCGTATTTTGCTTCGCCATCGCTGCCGGGTTTGTTTTCGAAATAAATGATTTCGATGACGTAGCGCCCCTGCCAAGGGGTTGGCACGGTAATCCTGCCTTGATCGTCGGTGGTGAGTTTCTTTTCCCATTTGGGCGGTCCGTAAACGGTGATTTCAATTTTTGCCAGGGGCGCTTCACGCAGTAGTAATTTGAAATCGTTGCCGTTGGCTTTGGCCGGTACCAATTCAAGATCCATCTTTGCCGTCGATTCAGTTCGGCCCGCCTTGGCGTAATAGATCGTTTTGGTCGTGCCGCCTTTCTCGTTGTCCGGACGTGGCGCGATTGAGTCGTCGATCATGCGCAGATCGCCGGCGCCTTGGACTTGGATGTCGAAACCGTCGTTGCGCTTGGCGATCGGCAACGATTCGGTCGACCCGCCGAGATACACGCGCGGTTTGTTGAAGCGGTCGAGTATGCCGCCGGCTTTTTCGTGTAAGTCGTCGACCCATTCGCCGAAGTAGGCTTTCGCCGACCCTTGGCCGTCGCGCTCGAGCCAAAGATAGTGCGCGTAAGTGTCGCTTGTGCAGGTAATCAGCGCGAATGCCGTGGCAAAGATGATCGACTTCGTTTTCAACATGATTTTCCCCTCCTGGTTTTTGATTCCGACAAATAAAAAAAGCCCAGTGTCATCGCTCTCGATGACGCCCTGGGCTCTGGGTTCACGACCGCGGGCCGCAATATTTTTCTCGCCGTTAAATTTTTGCGCGCTTTACATTTGAATCCGTACTCCAGAGCGGGTGTCGAACGGGATGATCACTTGCCGTTTACACCTGCGACATTTTAGTTCGACGCCCTCGGCGACCACGCGGGCGAGCAGGTTGCCGCAACCGCAACGGAGCGACTTTTCCGCTTTGGCGCTGAGGGTCACAGGGTTGCGATTTAATAACTCGTTGGGACGCATATTAAGCCGCCTGTTTGCGTTGCTGCGCCAACCAAAACGAAGTGGCGACGAACGCGGCGAGCATCAACCCTTGGGCCGCCAAGGTTTCCACGGTCGGATAGATTCCCAACGTCGGTATTGCCGTCGGCGCGTTCAGCGGTGTGGTCGGCACCCACTGGGATGCTTGCAGCGCTTTGATGCCGTTGCCGGCGAAGATGAACGCGACTAGATAGAGTAATGTCCCGGTGGCGCTGAAAAAATATTTGAGCGGCAGTTTGAGGCCGAGTTTTAAGATCGCGAAGCTGGCCAGAATCAACATGCCCAGTCCCGCCGCGAGGCCCCAGAGCACGGGCACGTGATTGCTTTCGTTCTGCATCCACAGCGCTTGATAAAACAGCACGACTTCGAAGGCTTCGCGATAAACGGCGAAGAATGAAATGCCGATGAGGCCAAAGATCCGTCGATTGGAAATTCCCGATTTAACTTTTTCTTCGATGAAGGCGCGCCAGCGCCGCGCTTCCGATCGGGTATGGAGCCAATAGCCAACGTAGAACAGCGCCAGGGCGGCGAAGACGCCGATGAAGCCCTCCATGCTTTCGCGGTTGCGGCCGCTCAGGGTCAGGAAAGTTTCAGTCGCCAGCCAAGTGAGGCCGCCGCAGATCAAAGCGAGAATCCAGCCGAGATGAATGTAGCGAATCACTTCCGGCGCGCCCATCACCCGCAGCATGGCGATGATGGCGGCGAGAATCAGGGCTGCTTCCAGTCCTTCGCGCAGAATGATCAAGGCCGAGTTAGCGAAGGCGTAGTAGCCGGAAAAATTGTCTTCCCTGGCTATCACACGGGCGGCTTGGTCGAGACCGACTTCGATCTCCAGATGGCGTTTCTGAATCTCTTCGACGGACACGCCTTGCTTGATGGCGTTGCGTAGCTGGCCGAACAAACTTTCGATGTGGTTGCCGAGCTGGGAATCTTTCGCTTTCAACGTCGGCTCGGCCAGTTCGTAGCCGTCGAGATAGGCTTCCACGGCTTTTTGATAGGCGGCGTCTTTGTCGCCCTTGGCGTAGATCGTCACCGCTTCGCGGATCAGGCCGCGGGCGATCGCCAGCGGTTCGCGTGTCTGCGCCGTGAGAATGCCGTAGCGCAGATGGGCGAGGAGTTTTAACGCGTCGCTTTCTTGGGTCGCGTAGGGTGTGAGTTTTTCGAGCAGCTGTTCGTCGGAGTGGGTCGCCAACAGTGCGCTGGTGGTGAATTCTCCCGGCAAGTTTTTCGTTTGGAACAATGCCGCGCCCGCTTTGGCCGCGTCCGGTGAAAAGCGCAGAGTGAATACATAAAAGGCCACCTGCCAACGCTGTTCGTCACTCAGCGCCGCGAAGGAGGCCATCGCCGTGCCCTGAATGCCGAAGCTTGCCGCGTTGAACGCTTTGAACGGCGACAGGCCGCCAATACGCTCTGGATCGGTGAAGTTGGCTGGCGGCGGCGTTTTCGGATTCATCGAGTTGCGCCCATCGCCGTCGCCTTTGCCGCTGGCGCCATGGCATTGGGCGCAGTTTTCATCGTAAAGCTTCTTGCCGTCGGCCAACGCCGGGAGGCGGCGCGGATAGGGAACGATTTGATAGGCGGTGAGCAGTTTGTCCTTGGCACTCTTGGCAAGCTCGGCGACGGTTTTCGGATCGGCTTTGCGCTCGATCAGATCCGCCAGCGATTTTACCTCGGCTTCGACGCCGGCCTTGTCGCCCTGGTCGAGTTGTTTCAATTGATCGACTAGCTCAGCACCGCGTTTGGCGAACTCCTGCATCTCGGCGTATTCGTCTTTGCTCAGCACTTTGCCGTCTTTGACCGAGTTCTTGTAGTCGCTGCCGAGATAGTCGAGCAGGGCGACCAGTTTTTTGGCGTGATCTTGAGCGTGAGCTGGCAAACCGATCAGCAAGAAGATCGCTAGGCTCATCCAACGCAAGCGGAGCGCAGATGGTTTCGATGGGATGCCGCGGTTGCGATGGTTCATGGGAGTCCAAACCGGTGTAAGCTCATGGTGCAGGCAATTTTTTTGGCGCCGACTGCTACTTTTCTTCCTTGATCTAGTTCGACAAATTTAATATAAGTTGGTAAATAAAAACTAGTTTAGATATCAATCATTTCGTTCATTAGCTTAGCGCAATAATAATTGTTCGTATACTCGAACTTTAAAAGTTTGTCAATTGTATGGCCGAGCCCAAAATAACCCATGTGCTAGAGGATTACCTCAAAGCGATCTATGTGCTGACGGAAGAATCTCAGCCGGTGATCGCCGCCCGCATGGCGGCCGAGACTGGCGTGTCGGCGTCGACCATCTTCGCAACCCTGCGGCGTTTGGAAAAAGATGGTTATGTGACGGTTAACAAGCGCAAAGAGATTCATCTGACGGCTGACGGCAGGAAGATCGCCGAGAAGATTGTCCGGCGCCATTTCTTGACTGAACGATTTTTGACGGACTTGCTCGGTTTAGATTGGGTAAAGGCCCACCAAGAAGCGCATCGTTTGGAACATGCGATTTCTCAGGAAGTCGAAGAACGGCTGGCCAAGCTGCTCAACAACCCGACGACTTGTCCCCATGGCAATCCGATTCCAGGCGCGAGTCAGGGCGCCTTGACCAAAACCATTCCGCTCAATGAAGCGATTGACGATCAGATGGTGGAGCTGGACTATATTACTGAAGGCGGCGAGCGCGACGTGCGTTTATTGGCATTTCTCCAAGATCACGGCTTGGTGCCTGGCGCTCGGGTTCAGGTGATCGATGTCGCGCCGTCGTTGGGTATGATGACGCTCAAAGTGGCGGACGACCAATTCTCTCTGGGAATCGAGGCAGCAAAAAAGATCCGCGTGCATTAGCCGGGATCGGCCGCAATTAAAACTTAAACCGCGCTAACCGACGGTTCCACTTCGCTGACGGCGCCGGCTTGCGCGCGCCGTTGATCCAACTCGCCGGTGAGAAATTCGATCTGATCGCCGATCGGCGCATCGCGGTCGATTAAGATCACTTCCTGGCCATTAATCAAACAGCGGCCGCTATGGGCGCGGTAACCGGCTTCACGCAGCAGCTTTTCCGTGCGCACGAGGATATTCATTTCCTTGGCGCCGGCGATCAATTTTTGGAGGCGGATTTCCTGGCGGTTCTTGGGTTGTGACATTGCTGACGTTTTCCAACGTCGAACCAAAGTATCGCGCAAAGCTGCCATGTTGTAAACCGTCTCGGCGATTTTCTTCTTGCAAAAATAGTCCGCCCTGTTATCGTTCGGCCAACGGCAAGAGGGGGCGATATGATCAAAAACATTCTCATTCCTCTCGACGGTTCCGGGCATGCGAAAGCGGCGCTCGATTATGCGATTTGGTTGGCCCGGGGCTTCAACGGCACGCTGCTCGGCCAACATGTGATCGATACGGTGTCCATCGAAGGCACCTTCTTCCATGACATTTCCGGTTCCTTAGGCTTCGAACCCTATCTCGATTTTTCCTCCAAGATGCGCGAGATTCTCGAAGAGCGTGGTAAGGCGATCCTCGACGATTTCGCCGCTGCCTGCGCCGCCAAGGGGCTGCGCTGCCAAACCTTTCTCGATATGGGACTGATCGCCAACGAAATCTGCGAGCGGGCGAATACCGCCGATTTGGTGGTCGTCGGTCATCGCGGCGTCAACGAGGAATTCTCCACCGGCTTGCTCGGCACCACCGCGGAATCGATTACGCGTAAATGTCCGCGGCCGATTTTCGTTTCGACCAAGCAGTTCAAAACGATCGAACGGCCGCTGCTCGCCTACGACGGCAGCCAACGCGCGAGCTCAGCGATGAAGTCCGCGGCGGAGTTTTGTACCGTGCTGGGTCTGCCGTTAACGGTTCTCACCATCGCCAAGGAAGCCGCTATGGCGGAAAGCATTATGCGGCGCGCCAAAGGTTATCTCGGCTCCTATGCCATCGAAGTGACTTATGAGACCGCCCAGGGTTTTCCTGAGCAAAAAATTATCGAACGGCTGAACAACGCCAAAGCCGATCTCCTGTTCATCGGCGCCTACGGCCATCGGCGCATTATCGAGATGGTGCTCGGCAGCACCACCGAGTACGTACTGCGCAACGCCCCTTGTCCGGTGTTCATGAACCGCTAAGAGCCGTTGCCAATTCTCGCTTGAAAGAACTTGTCGTGAAATTTATCGCCGCCGCGGTGCAGATGGTTGCTTCCGATGATAAGGCGGCCAATCTCAAAGAAGCCGAGCATTGGCTTCGTCTCGCCGCCAAGCAAGGCGCGCGCGTGGCCGTGCTGCCGGAGGTTTTCATCTGGCGCGGCAGCAAGAAATTGGAAAGGCAATTCGCCGAAGCGATTCCCGGCCCGACCTCGACGCGGCTTGGCGAGCTGGCGCGCAAGCTCAAAATTTATCTGCTCGCCGGTTCGATCCTCGAAGCGATTCCCGACAGCCCGCAAGCTTACAACTGTAGTCTACTTTTCGATCCGAGCGGCAATCTAATCGCGCGCTATCGCAAGATCCATCTGTTCGATGTCGATCTTGCCAATGGGGTTTCCCTGCGCGAGTCGGAAACCCGCGCCCATGGTTCCGAAGTTGTCGTGGCAAAAACTGAATTGGCGATCATGGGATTATCGGTCTGTTACGACCTGCGGTTTCCCGAACTCTATCGCGGCCTCGCCGATGGTGGTGCTGAGTTGGTCTTCGTGCCCTCTGCCTTCACCGCCTTCACAGGTGCGGCGCATTGGGAAACCTTGCTGCGCGCCCGCGCCATTGAAAACCAAGTTTATGTGATCGCCGCCGATCAGTTCGGCAAGAGCGCCAAGAGTTTTCAAACCCACGGCCACTCAATGATCGTCGATCCCTGGGGCAAGGTGTTAGCCGAACTCGCCGACGGCGCCGGAGTTATCGCCGCTGAAATCGATCTCGACCATCTAGCTAAAGTCCGCGCCGAGCTGCCGGCATTGAAGCACCGCAAGCTATTCTGAGTTTCACGCCCAAAAAAACGTCACACCGTTAATTTTCTCGTCGCAAGAAATTCACGCCAAATACGCCAACAATTTTACTGGCAAGGTAGCGACCGATATCCCGGAATTGGCCAAAGCCGACCCGAATTTGTTCGGCATCGCACTGGTCACCGCCGACGGCTATAGCTACGAAGTCGGCGATGCGGCTCATCCGTTCACGATTCAACCGATCTCGAAATCCTTCGTCTACGGTTTGGCGTCAGAAGATCACGGTACGGATTACGTTTTGACCAAGGTTGGGGTCGAGCCAACGGGCGAAGCTTTCCATTCGATTGTGTTCGATGAGCGCGACAACCGCCCGTTCAATCCGATGGTCAATGCCGGAGCGATTGCCAGCACCGCTTTGGTCAATGGCGAGAGCGCCGAGTGACGGCTAGAGCGCGTGCCGCAAGCGGCCTATGTCAAGAACGTTTTGAGCGTCATGCACAGCTGCGGCATGTACGACTACGCTGGCGAATGGAGCGACCGCATCGGCTTGCCGGCTAAGAGTGGCGTGAGCGGCGGGATTATCGCCGTGCTTCCCGGTCAGTTCGGCATCGGCATTTTCTCGCCGCTGATCGATGATCAGGGTAACCGTTGTCGGGGTATTCAAGTTTGTGAAGAGCTTTCAGCGTGCTTCAAGCTCCAAATGTTCGGCGCCCGCACGACCACTGGGGTTTGCTTGCGCGGGAGTTATCGGGCCGCCACTGTGCGCTCGATACGCCAAAGGGGCAGTGTCGAACAGGCGATCCTCGATCGCAAGGGGCAGGGGATTTGCGTCTATGAACTCCAGGGAAGTCTTTTCTTTGGCGCCTTAGAACAGGTGTTGCGCAAGCTCTCGTCGGAGTTGGCAACCCTTGACTACCTCATCCTCGCCGTTAAGCGAGTGTTGGGAATCGATGAATGCGCCTTGACCTTGGTGGTCCAGTTGAACGTCTGGTTAGCGCATCAAGACAAGAAGCTCATCTTCGCCCATCTCTCGCCGCGCTTTGCCGATACGCTTAAGGAACCTCTGAACAACTGCCCTGGAAGCAGGGCAGCGGAGGATAGATCGTTTTTTTCGTAATGAGTTACAGTTTTTGCGAAGTTATATCAGATTACATTTTGCTCTCGTGGTTAATAGGGTCCTTAGTTTTGCCTCGATTTG